>JACCYW010000022.1 GCA_013696275.1 Chloroflexota bacterium
ACATAGAGGACCCGGAGGCGCTGGAGTGGATCGGTCGGCGGAGGCTGGCCCATCAACCGGTCGATGCACCACAGGAACGCGGCCAGGGTCTTGCCACTCCCGGTCGGGGCGCATATGAGCGCATGCGCACCAGCCGCGATGACCGGCCAACCCTGCGTCTGGGCGGCGGTCGGCTCAGCGAAGGCGGCCCGGAACCAGGCGGCGGTGGCAGGGTGGAATGCGGTCAGCGGATCGGGCGGGCTGAGACGGCTGGGGCGACGCGGCAAGAGGAGGGAAGTATAGGCCGAGCACATCCTTTGGAACAGATGAACGGTATGTCCCGGGTCTCATGACCGAGCCATGGCACGGCCTGGCCTGCGGCTTGTCGGCTGGACGACACGACGGTCGTCGGTACGTCGACCGCGCGAGCGTCAGCCCGCTGATGGCCGCCCGGCGTCCGAGCCGCGATCATGGGACCCATGCGATACCTCACCGCCGCCCTCGCCCTGCAAACACCGGCCAACTTTGAAGCGAAGTCGGCTCCGGCCGCACTCGCCACTCAGGCAGACCAGCCACTGCCCCCGCTGACCCGCCCGTGGCCGCTCATGAACGGGCGCGGACTGGAGTGGACCGAGGCCCAGGCTACTGCGATGACCGAACTGAAGCCAGGAAGTCCAGCACGCGCGTCGTGAACTCGGTCGGGTGCTCAAGGTTGAGCATGTGCGCGGTGTCCGCAAAGACGTGCTGCCGGGCATCAGCGATGCCGCGCACCATCAGCTCGCTGCCCGCCCGCACGCTTGGCTCATCAAGGTCGCCCCACATCACAAGGGTCGGCACGATGACCTCGTCGAGTCGTCCGACAGCCGGCGGCTCGAGCGGTCTGGGCCGGCCTTCGCCAGGTCCGTTGACATAGTTCTCGGTCATCCAGCCGACCATCCTGGCCCTGACATCGGGGGCCACGCGGTCTTCCGGCTGGCCTGGCCCATCGACCCACATGCGCGCCTCCAGCTCGACCAGGCGAGGCCACTCCCTGGCCTCCCAGAGGCGCTCCATCTCGGCCCAGGTAGCCGCCGACTCCGGGACGTCCAGCTCGAAGCCGCCCGGACTCGATGAGCAGAAGACCAGTGACGAGACACGCTGCGGCATCTCCAGCGTCACGTCGAGGGCGATCGAGGCGCCGCGCGACAGCCCCAACAGGTGCGAGGAGTCGAGGCCAAGGTGGTCCCACAACCGCTGCAGGTCGTCTCGATTCGAGAACGAGGCGTCTTCGCTGCGGGTCCGCCCGAAGCCGCGGGCGTCGTACCTGACCACGCGGTGGTGCCGTGCCAACTCAGGCACCTGGTCATCCCACATGCGCAGGTCAGCCACCCCGGCATGTATCAAGGTCAGTGGATGACCGTCGCCTGCCACCTCGTAGTAGAGCCGGCCACCCTCGACCTCCAGGTAGTCCCCGTTCGTCCTCACCTTCATCTACGGGACCCTATCATCGGCCGCCGCTCGCCGGCGACCCAGATGCTCGATGGCGCGCCAGCAAACGCAGAGACTGCGCCAGCGAACGCTCCGCCGACACACTATTGATATCCACCAGGCGATCCGGATCTGGCTCCATCAGATCGGTTGGATCGAGGTAGGCCTCGGGTAGGCCGCCCTGGTCGAAGTCGGCAGCCGCTGCCTGCCAGCGTTCGCGCCACGCCACGGGCACCGCCGGGGGCACTGCCCGATGGGCCTGGGCTAGCCATACGAGGGCCCACGAGCGCGGCACGACTCGATGGACATCGTAGCCGCCGCCTCCGGTCGCCAGCCAGCGACCGTCGCAGTGCTCATGTGCGAGCCCGTCCAGCAGGCGTGTCGCTCGATCGTATGCCCGGGTCGTGAGACGCAGATGCGCCAGCGGGTCGTTGGCGTGGCTGTCGCAGCCATGCTGCGTGACCAGCACCGTCGGCTGGAACGCCGCAGCCAGCGCCGGAACGACCGACTCGACGATGGGCAGCCACGAGCCGTCCCCGGAGAAGGGTTCCAAGGGCAGATTCACGGCCCTCCCCGGCGCCGACGGACCACCCGACTCGAGGACCGAACCGGTGCCCGGGAACAAGTACTCACCCGACTCATGGATCGACACGGTCATGACTTCCGGATCGTCCCAGAAGAGTGCCTGCACCCCGTCGCCGTGGTGGACATCCAGATCCACGTACAGGACCCGATGCCCGGCATCGCGGGCGGCCACCACCCCGAGGGCCACGTCGTCGTAGATGCAGAAGCCGCTCGCCCGCGTCGCCATGGCATGGTGCAACCCGCCACCAGGATGGAAGGCATGCTCGGTCGTGCCTTCCAGGATGGCCGTCATGGCGGTCAACGAACCTCCGGCGACCGCCGCCGACGCTTCATGCATGCCGCTGAAGGCGGGGCAATCGCCGGGTCCGATGCCCATCCTCGGTGGACCGTCCGGATGGACCGAGAAGGCACGCACGACCTCGATGTAGCTTCCGTCGTGCAGCCGCCTGAGAGCATCGTCGCCGGCCGGCTCCGGTTCCAGGAACCTGTCGGCGCCGGTGAGGCGAAGTAGATCGATGCCCGGCCCGAAGCGCCGCGGCGTCAACGGGTGCTGAGCCCCGAAGTCATACCGCTCGCTCCAGGGACCGAAGACGACGATGGGCTGCGCGTGGCTGTCAGCCGACGTCACTCTGCCGCTGCTTCCCAGCCCGACCCCTTGGTGGCGGCGGAGAACGCGTCAGCAGCGCTCACTCCGGCATCCAGGGCGGCGACGAATCGCCCGACCATGCCGGTGAAGGCGGCTCCCGCTTCCCTGGGCGCCTCCAGCACCGTCGCATCCTCGCCGAGTGTCAGCCCAGCGTCTTCTCCTTCGGGTACCACGGCCACTACCGATGCCTGGTGGTAGCGGGCGGCCTCCAGTGCGACGGCCATGACATCCTGGGGCAGTCGCTCGGCGATGACCAGCACCCCATAGCCGAGCAGGTAGCCGAGTCCAAGACCGACGTCCTCGGCGTCGAGTCGCGGCTCGCGGCCTGACATCTCCAGCCCGCCATCGACCGGCTCGATGTCATCGCCGTCATCGAGGCTGTCCCGGCCGACCACGCCCGTCCGCGCCGAAGGATCTCGCAACACCGCAGCGTGTCCGACGCCCGCCCTGGCGAGCCTGATGATGACCTCGTCGCCGGCCGCATCATCACCCACCGAACCGACCAGCTCGACCTTTGCGCCAGCTGCGCTGGCCGCCACACAGATGGCAACTGACAGGCCGGCGAGCCCGGTCCCCTGGCCCGCCGCGGGAGTCGGCAGCGACGGCCCGAGTGCGGGCCGGCCAAGGACGACTATCACGTACCCACGTCGCTGGGTGGTCCATCGGCCATCACCGACACCTCGCCCAGGTCGGCCGCCCGCAGGTCTGCTTCGAAGCGACCGGCATCGCCGACTATGACCACGCTGACCTCAGCCGGCCGGATGTGACCCTGCGCAGCGGCCAGCACCGCGTCGGCGGTCACGGCCGCCACGGCTGGCCGGTAGCGATCCAGCTCGTCATCCGGAAGGTCGTGGACGACCAGCCCGGCGATGGCCGTGGCGACCTGCGGAGCTGCCTCGAAGCGCAGCGGGAAGACACCCACCAGGTAGTCACGAGCGTGCTGAAGCTCGCGTTCCTCGACCGGCGCCTGGCCGATGCGACGGAGCTCAGCCAGGGCATCGATGAGGGCCGCCACGGTGACCTCCGTCTGGACCGCCATCCGGACCACGAAAGGCCCGCGGTTACGGCGCATGTCGAAGGCCGAGTGGACACCGTAGGTGTAGCCGCGGTCCTCCCGCAGCAGCTGGTTCAGTCGGGAGCCGAACTGCCCGCCGAAGATCGTGTTGAGGACAGCGATGGCATGGAACTCGGGGACGGCGCGGGCTACGCCACGGTGGCCGATGCGGACCTCCGACTGGGCCGATCCGGGCCGGTCGACGACCACGATCGCGGCGGCTCGCGTGTTGACATCGTCGGTGTACGCGAGGTCGACCGGCTGCACCGCCCGTCGATCACCGAAGGCCGACGAGACCAGTCCGTCGATGTGCAGGCCGCGCAGGTCGCCAGCCACGATGAGCGTGGCCGACGTCGGATCGACCAGCCGGGCGTGCACCGCCGCTACCTCTTGCCTGGTGATGGCCGCGACGGTTCGCTCGGTGCCACCGAGTGGCCGACTGTAGGGCGCTGCTGCTGCGTATACCGTCTCGGCGAAGACCCGCTCGGCGCGGCGCCTCGGCTCCGCGCGCGCCTGCAGCAGGTCGTTCAGCCGCTCTTCGCGAAGCCGATCCACCTCTTGCTCGGGGAAGCTCGGCGAGAGGACCACTTCGGCCAGGAGCTCAAGCGCCGCAGCGAACCGCGAGCGCGGCACGATCACACCCGCCGCCAGGCTCTCCCAGCCAGCTTCCGCGTCGATCTCCGCGCCAAGTCGCTCGGCCGCCTCGACGAGCTCGACCGCGTCACGCTTGGTCGTCCCTTCCGACATCGCACGAGCCGTCATCACCGTGACGCCGGCCGACCCGGGCGGCTCGACAGCGACCCCGCCGGCCATGATGAGCTGGGCATTGAGGAGCGGGCGGCCGGGCAGATCGGCCGTGATGAGGGTCAGGCCGTTGGCCAGACTTCGCCGCTCAAACTGCGGAAAGCGGTACGGCCTCGGCTCGGAAGGCGATGGGCGTCGATCCAGGACAGAGAAAGGCCCGTCGGACCGATACGTCGCTACGTCGCTCGGTGTGGCCTGGGTCTGGCTGATCACGGCGACGCCCGGCACCTCATCGCTGAGCAGCGGATCACCGCCCTCATCGATGGCCACCGGCTCGCCCATCGACCTCGGTCCCGACTCATCCACCGGATCGACCACGTCGGCAAGCGGATCATCGACGTGCCGGGGATCGGTCATGCCGCCTCCTCGCGCTGGTCGGCGTGGGGGACATAGGTGATGACGGCACGGTTGTCCGACCGGAAGACGGCTGCCGCGGCGGCCCGGATGTCCTCTGCCGTGACTGCCAGATAGCGCGACAGTTGCTCGTTGATCAGTTCCGGCTGGTCGAAATATGTGGCGTACATGCTCAGGCGATCGGCCACCTCCTCCACTCGTTGGAGCGCGGCCAGCTCGGACGACTCGATGAGGGCTCGAGCTCGCACGAGCTCGTCTTCGGTCACCGGCTCACTGGCCAGGGTGTCGAGCTCAGCCATGAAGGCCGCCTCTGCTGTGCCGGCATCGACGCCCGGCCGAGCGGTCACCCAGCCAGCGTAGATGGAGTTGCCGCCCACCAGTGGCAGGGCAAAGGCGGCCACATCCTGGGCGACGCGATCCCTTCGGACCAGCGCTCGGTACAGTCTGCTTCCGCGGCCACCGGCCAGGATCTGGGTGCCGATCTCCAGGGCGTCGAAGGCAGGTGTCCCGTAAGCCGGCATCCGGAAGCCGAAGTGGATACGCTCGAGGGGCACCGCATCTTCCACCACCTGGCGGGACTCATGACCGATGGTCGCCTCGATGACGGGTAGATGGAACGGCGGGAACCCACCGGCCGGCGGTATCGGCCCGAAATAGCGCTCGGCGACCGCGTGGGCCGCCTCCTCGTCGACATCGCCGACGATCGATAGCACTGCCCCATCCGGGGCGTACCAGGTCCGGAAGAACGTGACCACGTCGTCCACCGTGGCCGCATCGAGATCTTCCATCGAGCCGATGGGGGTGTGGTGGTAGGGGTGCCCGATGGGGAAGACGGCGGCCATGAGCTTCTCGTAGAACGTGCCGTACGGACGGTTGTCGTAGCTCTGCCGCTTCTCGTTCTTGACCACTTCTCGCTGGTTGTCCAGGTTCTCCTGGGAGAGGGCATCGAGCAGGGTGGCCATCCGGTCCGCTTCCAGCCATAGCCCTACCTCGAGCTGATGTGACGGCAACGTCTCGAAGTAGTTGGTGCGATCGAAGAAGGTCGTTGCGTTGTTGACGCCGCCGGCGGCCTGGATGATGGCGAAGTGCTCGGCCTTGGTGACGTGCCGCGAGCCCTGGAACATGAAATGTTCGAACAGGTGGGCGAAGCCGGTCTTGCCCTTCACTTCGTTGCGCGAACCGACCGCGTACCACAGGTTGATAGCCACCACCGGCGCCAGCCGGTCCGGCGCCACGATCACGCGCAGGCCGTTCCCGAGCTGGCGCTGCGAGAAGTGGACGATAGGCAGGTCCGGGTCCCGCTCGCCTGTCCTGGTTCCGTCCATCGCCGCCGATCGTAGCGTGGGCGGGCCGGCCGCGCCGGACCCCCCACCTTGGCGCGATCAGAGGTTGACAGGAGGGCTCGCAACGTGTTAGAAATCCATCTAACATCTGTTAGGAGGCATTCCCAAAGTGGCACGAACGACGACGGAGACACGCAGAGCCAGGCCAGGCGCTTCGATGCAGCCTGCCCAGCGGCCCATCCTGCGAGGTGCCGGGCTGGGCGGTCACCCGGATGTCGTGTTCGATGGACGAACGGCCTACGACTTCTTCATCAGCCTCAACGTGGCCGCCGGGGAGGACGCGGATCTGCTGCCGGAGGACGCCACCTGGCTGCGTCGATCGCGCAAGTCGCTGGCCGAGCCGGTCCGGGATTGCCTGGACGTCTGCTTCGGGGATCAGTCGGTGGACGCCTTCCACGCCCTGCCCTCGCTGCTGGTGGCACGACCTGATATCAAGGACGCGAGCTCCTTCGTCGCCGCGTTGGACGAGATCCCCGATGAAGGCATCGTGCGCCTCCTGGTGGAGGACATCGTTCGGCACGTGGAGGGGACGGATCTGGTCGAGCGGGTCATCCGCGGCGAGGAGAAGGCGCTGGCGGTCGTCCAGACCAAGTTCGAAGAGTGGGACAAGGCCTCCATCGTGGGCTTCCTGCGCGATCCCGAGCCGAGCGTCGACAAGATGCGTCGGGTCGTCGAGGCATGGCTACCGCTCTACCAGGCGGTAGAGGACCGGGTCGCATCGGTCTTGGAGCAAGACCTCAAGGACCGCAAGAGCGATCGCGCTTCGATGGACCCGGCCACCCTCATCGAGCGGACCACCGGCGGGTTGCGCTGGCTACCCGAGCCGCCGGTGCGGCGGGTCATCATGGCACCGTCATACTTCGCCCGTCCCTACAACTACATCTATCAGGCGCACGACTGGCGCCTCTTCGCCTATCCGGTCGCAGACTCGGCATTGGGCTCGCTCGATGCCGCCGTGCCACCGCAGGCGGTGGT
>JACCYW010000028.1 GCA_013696275.1 Chloroflexota bacterium
TTCGGTAAGACAGCCGAGCACAACCTCACGCTCCTCGACCAGCTCGCCGTGCTGCAGCTGCTTGGCCGGCCGGTGCTGATCGGCACGAGCCGCAAGTCGACCATCGGCAAGGTGCTCGACGTGGCCGCCGACGAGCGGCTGGCCGGGACCCTGGCCACCACCGCCATGGCAGTCGCGAGCGGCGTGGACCTGATCCGGGTCCATGATGTGGAGCCGAACCGCCGGGCCGCTCTGGTGGCCGATGCGGTCACCCGGCCAGGCACGCTCGGGCAGCGCGGCTGGCAGCCCCGTTGAGTGATCGCATCGTGCTCCATGGGCTGCGCTTCGAAGGCCGCCACGGCGTCGGCGAGGAGGAACGCTCGGTGCCGCAGCTCATCGAGCTCGATGTCGAGCTGGAGCTGGACCTGACAGCCAGTGGTCAGGCTGATGACCTGACCCTCACGGTCGACTACGGACCGGTCATCGAGCTCTGCCGGCATGTCGTGGAGGATCGCAGCTTCGGCCTCCTGGAAGCCATCGGTGCGGCGCTGTGCGGGGAGCTGCTCGACGCTACGGCCGCCCAGCGTGTCACCGTGCGAGTGCGCAAGCCAGCCGTGCCGGTCGATGCTGACCTGGACTACGCGGCCATCGAGATGACCCGCGAGCGGGCCTAGAGATCGGCCGGCCGGGTCCCCAGTGTCAGTGACAGCTCGACCGTCGAGCCGTCGCGCAGTACCGACAGGGTCACCTCATCGCCCGGCGAGTACCGGGTCAGGATCTCATCAAGGCTCTGCGTCTGGTCGATGCGCTCGCCATCGATGAAGGTGATGATGTCGCCATCGGCCAATCCGGCCCGGGCGGCGGGGCTGTCGGGCACGATGGCCGGCTCGTCACTGCCCTGTTCGCGGGCCACGAGCGCTCCGTAGTCGACCTCCAGCTCGCGCTGGTCCACGACGGTCGGGTCGACCGGGATGTAGAAGACGCCCAGCCACGGGCGGGCCAGTTGTTCGCCGGCCACTGCCTGGCGCATGATGGGCTTGGCGATATCGATGGGGATGGCGAAGCCGATGCCCTGCGCTCCACCAGCGAGAGCCGTGTTGATACCTACCACGCGACCGGCCGAGTCGACCAGTGCGCCGCCGGAATTCCCGGGATTGATGGCCGCGTCCGTCTGGATCAGATTCCGCAACATCCGCTGGCCGGTGCCGCAGGAATCGTTGACCTCGATATCGCGTCCCTGTGCGCTCACGACGCCGCTCGTCACGCTATTGGTGAAGGTCCCGAGCGGGCTGCCGATGGCGATAGCCAGCTGGCCCGGCTGGAGGCCGCTCGAGTCGCCCACCTCGGCCACGGGCAGTGGTCCATCGGGCCCGACCAGTGGCTCGTCCGCCTCGATCTTGACGATGGCCAGGTCCGTCAGGGTGTCCACGCCGTAGGTCGTGCCCTTGAAACCACGCCTGTCGGCGAGCTCGACGCGTAGTTCATCAGCGCCACAGACGACGTGCCTGTTGGTCAGGATCCAGCCGGCTTCGTCATAGAGGATGCCTGATCCGACCCCCGTTGCGGGCAGCTCGCCGGACAGGTCCGGGGCTTCGGTGAGCGAGGTGATGGTGACGACCGCTGGACTGACCGCCGATGCAGCATCGGTGATGGATGACCCCTCGTTCACCCCCGCGCCCCGCGGAGCGGGCGTGGCGTCAGTGACCGTCGTGGCGTCAGTGGCCGTAGTGGTCTGAGCCACCGGCTGCGCGACCGGCGCGGCTCGATCGAGGCGGCCTGTCCCGGCCAGCAGCGCATAGGTGCCACCCGCCGCAAGACCGGCCGAGACGAGCGAGATGACGATGAGGGATGCGATCGGTCCGATGCGTGAACGGCGAGGACCAGACTGGACCGGCGTGACGGAGGGGACCGGCCGGGCGGCATATGTCGGCTCGATCCAATGGGACGGCGTCTGGGGTGCCGGCTGGCCTTGCCAGCGCGGATCGTCCTGCCATGTGGGCCGCGGTTGAGGCGGGGGACTGTAGCTGGTGGTGGTCTCGTCCGCGTCCTTGCGTCCTTCGTTCATGATCGACTGTCTCCGGCTGCTGGGGCAGCCCGCCCCAGAAGGGCGATCCGCTCAAGGTCGTGTGGTCCGGTCAAGGGTGACACGGGGGCGTTCATGGCGGGGATTCGCTGGGTGAAGAAACCGCAATAGGACGCGCGGTCCTTCCATCGGTGGCCCCTGCTCTGGGCAGGCTGACAGTCACTGAGGTGCCCTTGCCGGGGGCGCTCTCGACGGCGATCCGGCCATGATGCATCTCGACGATCGAGCGCACTAAGGACAGGCCCAGTCCAGAGCCGGCGGCCCGTTCGCGGGCGGCCTGAGCGCCTCTATAGAAACGCTCGAAGATGTGCGGTAGTTCGTCCGGATCGATGCCCACGCCGGTATCGGTGACCACGATGGCGGCACCATCAGCGGTCTCCGCGAGTGAGACTGCCACGCTGCCGCCGGCCGGTGTGAACTTGATGGCATTGCCCAGCAGATTGGTCAGCACCTGTCCCAGACGGGGCGGGTCGTGCAGCAGGCGCAGACTGTCCGCCGTCAGGTCCGTCCGCAGGGTCACACCCTTCCGCGCGGCGACCGGCGCTGCCTGCTCCACGGCGTCCTCTATGACGACCCGCAGATCCTGCGGCCGCAGGTCGAGCGAGACAAGCCCCGAGTCGAGCTTGGAGAGCTCCAGCAGATTCGCCGCCAACCAGTCCAGACGCTCGATCTGCTGCTGGCTCTGCTCCAGGAACTCGTCGCGCGCCTCGGGATCGTCAGTAGCGCCGTCGCGCA
>JACCYW010000054.1 GCA_013696275.1 Chloroflexota bacterium
AGGTCGCCGTCGTCGGCGGTGGCGACACGGCCCTGGAAGAGGCGACCTTCCTGACGCGCTTTGCGACGGATGTCGTGATGCTCCTGCGGCGCGACCAGTTCCGGGGCAGCAAGATCATGCAGCGACGCGCCATGGAGAACCCCAAGATCAGCGTCCGCTACGGCTCAGAGGTGGTGGATGTGCTGGGCGAGGATGTCGTGGAAGGGCTCCGCATCCGTGACGTGGACGACGGCTCCGAATCGACCATACCGACCGATGGGCTCTTCCTGGCTATCGGCTACAAGCCGAACACGGATGTCTTCCGCGACTGCCTGGAGGTCGACGAGCAGGGCTACCTGATCGTCCATGACGAGACAAGGACGCGCATCGACGGCATCTTCATCGCTGGTGATGTGCACGATCACCGTTACCGGCAGGCGGTCACCGCCGCGGCAGATGGCTGCAAGGCGGCCATCGATGCCGAGCGATGGCTGGAGTCGCAGGGCATCGCCGAGGCAGCGACCGCCTCCGCATGGTGAACCGCCCAGGGATGGTCCCTTTCCTGGCGCGCAATGATGTGCGCCTGCTCCTGACCAGCGGGACCATCCTCTTCGTCGAGCTGCTGCTCATCCGCTGGATCCCGGCCAACGTCCGCTACATCGGCTTCTTTAGCAACTTCCTGCTCATCGCCAGCTTCCTGGGCATCGGCCTGGGCATCCTATTGGGCCGGCGTGGGGCGCGGTTCTCGCTGGTCGTCTTCCCGGTCCTCCTGCTGCTCGTGGTGGCGCTCATCGTCCGGGCCGAGCTGAACATCGAGATCGCCTCGGACAGCGAGCTCTTCTTCGGGCTGGACGACGACGCGGCCAACACCGACTACGGGGTCCTGCTGCTGGTGGTCGGCCTGGTCACAGCGGTCATGGCCACGCTCGCGATGCCCCTCGGGCCCCTGCTCAAGAGCATGCCGCCGCTGCGCGCCTATGCCATCGACATCGGCGGCTCGATGGCTGGCATCGCCGGCTTCACGCTCCTCTCCGCAGCGGGGACGCCGCCAACGGTCTGGTTCACCATCGCCGCACTCCTCGGCGGGCTTCTGCTGCTCGGGACCAGGATCGATGCGTGGTCGGCGGTCGGCGTCGTGGCCATGGTCGCGGCGGTCGCCGGGGTGGCTGTGCAAGCGGACCGCGCGGAGATCTGGTCACCGTATTACCGCATCAACCACTACCAGGTCGCCGACGGCAAGACGCACATCAACGTCAACGGCATACCGCACCAGGCGATGCACCCGGTCGATGCGCCCAAGGAGGAGTTCTACGACCAGGTCTACCGCTGGTTCCCGGGCAAGACCTATGAGCGGGTGCTGGTGGTGGGAGCGGGCAGCGGCTCCGATGTCGCGCTCGCGCTGGCCAATGGCGCACAGCACGTGGACGCCGTTGAGATCGACCCGGCCATCCAACAGTTGGGCATCGAGCTGCATCCCAACCAGCCGTATGACGACCCGCGCGTCACGCGCATCATCAATGACGGACGAGCCTACCTGCGCACCACCGACCAACGCTACGACCTAGTCATCTTCGCGCTGCCCGATTCACTGACGCTGGTGAGCACGACCGCCAACGTGCGCCTCGAGTCGTTCCTCTTCACCGAGCAGGCGTTCGCGGCGGTGCGTGACCACCTCACCGACGACGGCATCTTCATGCTCTACAACTACTACCGCGAGGAATGGCTCATCGCCAAGCTGGCGGCGATGCTGGAGGATTCCTTCGGCAACCCGCCGCTGGTCCAGACGTACGGCGGCGTCAAGGCGGCGCTGGCCAATGGACCGGCGGTGGCCGCCCTGGGCGGTGCTCCGCCGCCCGGCGATGCGGTCGATCCGGTGCCGGAGGTCGGTGCTCCCGAGCCGCGACCGGCGACCGATGACTGGCCCTTCCTCTATCTCCGCACGGGCTTCGTGGCCGACTACTACCTGATCCTGCTGGGCGTCATCCTGGCTGCGGCCGTGGGCGCAGTAGCCCTCGCGGCACGAGCGACAGGCACCTCTGCCCGTCGCTTCAGCCCACACTTCTTCGTGCTGGGCATAGCGTTCCTGCTGCTGGAGACACGCAGCCTGGTCAGCTTCAGCCTGCTCTTCGGCACGACCTGGCTAGTCAATGCGCTGGCCTTCTTCGCCATCCTGGCCAGCGTGCTGCTGGCCATCTTCGTCAACGCGCGGTTCCCGGTCAGGCGACCCCATCTGTTCTATGTCGGGCTGTTCGTATCTCTTGCGCTGGCCTTTCTGGTGCCACCCGAGTCACTCCTCTTCGAGCCCGCCTGGCTGCGCTACGCCCTCGCCGCCGGCCTGGCGTTCGCACCGGTCTTCTTCGCCAATCTCGTCTTCTCCTTCTCGTTCCGCGACACGCGGACGGCGGATATGGCCTTCGCCAGCAACCTGCTTGGTGCGATGGTCGGCGGCGCGCTGGAATACCTGGCGCTGATCACCGGCTACCAGCTGCTGCTCCTGGTGGTCGCCGCGCTGTACGGCCTCGCCTGGCTCTTCGCCAACCGCTTCCGCATGCTGGCCGATCGCGAGCTGACCGACGAGATAGCCACCGACGCCACCGAGCGGCGAGTCACCCCGCGTCAGCAGCTTCCGCCCGAGCCAGCTTAGGCCGACCGGTCGGCGCCGCCGCCTTGCGAAGGCCCTGACGCCACGGCCTGACGAGAGTCCACGAGAAGGTCGACGGTCTGAGGTCCATCTGGGCTCATCGAACACATCGTGGGCGCCGATCCTCCTCCAGATGACGTGCGGTCACTCGCCCCGCGATGTGCCGTACTGGTAGGTCGCTCGTCCGTTCGGTGCCCAGGTCATCTCGAAGACCCC
>JACCYW010000062.1 GCA_013696275.1 Chloroflexota bacterium
TTCCAGCGGCCCATCAGACGCATCGTGGCCGGCACCAGGAGGACCCGGATGATGGTGGCATCGACAGCCACCGCGATGGCCATCCCGATGCCGATGGCCTTGATGGTGATGGTTTCGGCCAGTGCGAAGGCGGCGAAGACGCAGACCATGATGAGCGCCGCGCCGGTGATGACGCCGGCTGTGCGGGCGAGCCCTTCCGCGACCGCGGCGCGGTTGTCCTTGGTCCTCCGGTAGGCCTCCTGGATGCGCGACAGGAGCAGCACTTCGTAGTCCATCGACAGCCCGATGAGGACCGCGAACATGATGATGGGGATGCCCGCCACGGTGTAGCCGAGCGGCTCGAAACCGAGCAACTCGGCGAGATGTCCCTCCTGGAAGATCCACACCAGGGCACCGAAACTGGCTGTGATGGAGAGCAGTGTCATGAACACCGCCTTGACCGGTAGCACCAGCGAACCGAAGAGCAGGAACAGGACCACCGCGATGACCAGCAGCGTGGTGCCCACCGCCCACGGCGTGCGGCTCTGCATGGAGCTGATGGTGTCGTGGCTGATGGCCGCGATGCCCCCCACCTGGACGCTCGTCAGCCCGCTCCGATCGAGGCCGCGGATGGCGGTCACCAGGTCGCTGCCGGGACCGGTCACCGGTGACAGGTCGCTGAGGGCGTGCATCCTGACCGTCGATCCGCGGATCCACGCCGCCTCGAGGGCAGCGAGGCTGGCGTTGAGCTCGGATGGGCGGTCCTCGGCCGATGACGCATAGATGTCGCCAACCTGCTCAGGGGACATCGCTGTGCCGGTCGCGGGGTCGCTCAGACTGAACGGCCCCTGGACCCGGTCGACACCAGGCAACGCCGCGACGGCTGTCGCGAACGAGGCGAGGGCCGATGCCTGAGCCGGCTCGGTCGGATCCCCGTCGACCGTGGTCACGATGATGTATGGCGCACCTTGTCCGCCGGGGAAGTCCTCCTGCAGCGCGACGTAGGCATCACGACTGGGTAGACCGACAGGCAGGACCGCCGCGTCCGGCACAGCCTGCTGGAGCGACAGGTACGGCAGCCCAGCCAGCAATAGGACGGTCAGTGTCGGCACCAGGACAGCGACCGGATGGGCCATCACCCATCGCGCGACCCTGGCCCAGTGACTCTGGCCGACCGGGCGCTCGACGGCCGGGGTCCGTCCGAGCCGCCGGCCGAGGCCGCCTGCCAGTGACCGCAGGCTGAGCGCATCCACGCGCGGGCCGAGCATACCAAGCACCGCCGGCAGGAAGGTCAGTGCGTAAAAGACGGAGCACAGGACGACCAGTGACCCACCGATGCCCATGGACGAGATGGCGGTCGACTCGAAGAACAGCAAGCCCAGCAGTCCGATGGCCACCGCAAGGCCGGAGAAGACGACCGCCTTGCCGCTGGTCGCGACCGCCCGCTCGACGGCATCGGCGGTCGAGCGACCCTTGGCCAGTTCCTCGCGGAACCGGCTGACGATGAAGAGCGAGTAGTCGATGGCCAGGGCCAGGCCCAGCATGGTCGAGACGTTCAGGACGTAGATGCTCATCTCGGTGAACTGCGAGGCCACGAAGACCAGGCCCAGCGTCGTCGGGATGGCCAGTCCGGCCACGAGCAGCGGCATCCCGGCCGCGACGACCGACGCGAATACGAGTATCAGGATGAGCAACGACAGCGGCAGTGACACGAGCTCGGCGCGCTGGAGGTCGGCCTCCGACTGTTCGTTCGAGTCGCGCGCCAGGGGACCGTATCCGGTCAACTGGGAGGTGAGACCCGCCGGCGGTACGATCAAGCTGCCCAGCTCTTCGGTCAGGTCGGTGGAGTCCTCGTCGGCGACGTTCAGGTCGACCACCGCGTATGTCTGCGTACCGTCGTTGCTGACCAGCCCTTCCACCGGCCGGCTCTCTTCCCAGCGAGTGATGCCGGCGACCGCCGGGTGATCGGCCAGCGCGGCGAGACTCGTGGACACCGCGGCCTGTGGCTGAGCGTCGGTGATGAGGGCGCCGTCGAGCGTCCGGAAAAGGACGATGAGGCTGCTGCCGGTCTCGCCGAACGCCGTGGCCAGACTGTCGGTCACGGCGGCCGCCTCCGTGCCGCGTACCAGCCAGCCGCCGGGCGACAGGTCGGACGACGCTCTGGCCGCGAACAAGAGCGACGAGGCCGCCGCCAACAGCGTTAGCGTCGCCACCAAGCGGCGGTGGCGATAGACCAGACGGCCCCACTGGCCGGTCATCGTGGCTACCTGGCCGCGGCCGTGATGCGCTGGATGGTGCCACCCAGGTCGACCACGAAGAGCTCTCCTGCTTCGTCCTCACCGAACGAGACGATGAACAGATCCGTGTCCCCGACCCGCTGAAGATCGGCCTCCCCGGCGTCCATCGTAGCCTGTGCGTCGAAGCCCCAGATGGTCCCGGAACAATAGTCACTGAACAGGTATCCGCCGGTCAGCAGCGGATAGGCGGAGCCGCGGTAGACGTAGCCGCCGGTCACTGCGCAGCCCTGTTCATCGGTGCCGTAGGTGACGAGCGGCGCGACGTAGCGAGTGGGGTCGCAGTCGGGTCGGTTATGACAGTCGAAACCTTCTACGTCCGACCAGCCGAAGTTGAGTCCGGCCTCTCCAGCGGGGATGACATCCACCTCCTCCGAGGTGTCCTGGCCGACATCGCCTATCCATAGGTCGCCGGTCGCGCGGTCGAAGCTCGCACGCCACGGATTGCGCAAGCCGTAGGCCCAGATCTCCGCTCGCGCGTTGCCGTCGCCCTGCTCCGCGTACGGGTTATCGGGCGGGATGGCGTACGGGTCGCCACCGTCGACATCGACGCGCAGGATGCTGCCGAACAGCTCCGAGCGCTTCTGGCCGTTGCCGAACGGGTCCCCCGGCGTATCCCCGCCACCGTCGCCAAGGGCGATGTAGAGGTATCCGTCGGGCCCGAATCCCAGCCACCCACCGTTGTGATTCCAGTACGTCTTTTCGAGCCGAAGGACGGTCCGGCCGGACTCGCGCGCGACAGTGCCTTCACCCTCACGGCGGTACTCGACGATGTAGCTCACGGTATCGGGACTCGAGTAATGGACGAAGAAGCGGCCATTCGATGCGAAATCCGGGTGGAATGCCACGTAATGGAGACCGCGCTCGCCCTGGGTGTCGACCCGGTCGCTCACGTCGAGCAGCGGATCAGGAGCGATCGTCCCGTCGCTGCTCATGACGAGGATGCGCCCCGTTCGCTCCACGATGTACAGCTCGCCCGATCCATCGCCAGCGTGCGTGATGGCGACCGGCTGGTCGAGGCCGCTGGCCACCTCCTCGAGGGTCAGGCGCACCGCGCGAGGGTCGAAGCCAGTGGCTGGGCCGCTGGGACCTGCGTCGGTCGGCAGATCAGTGCTCGGCCCGCCGCCGGATGGCCCGCTGGGAGACTGGGACGAGCCGGCTGGGGACGAGCCGTTGCCCGACCCCGGTGAGCCACTGGCAGGACCGGTCGGGGTCCCAGTGCCAACTGGGC
>JACCYW010000077.1 GCA_013696275.1 Chloroflexota bacterium
CTGGCCCCGGGTCTCGTCCCGCCCGACTGGGCTGAGACCGTGGCGACGGCACGCGACCGGCGGATGGTCATCGAGGGCGGGGACGCCGTGCGTCCTCTCGGTGGTCGGGCTTGGGCTCGGGTGGAGACGCCCGGCCTGCGACAGACTCGGAGCGTGGCCACCGGATCGGATTCGACGCTTGCCAGACACGACTCCGAACGGTCGGGCCGCTGACCGTACGAACCGACCGGCGGGAGCGGTGTGAGACGTATCTCGATGGTCGGTATGCTCGCTGACCGGACGGCTCGACCGCTGGATGGATCTGGGAGACGGCTCGCCGGTCCGTCGGGCCGGTGGCCGGACGAACAAGGTCTGGATCGGGCCAACGCGGGTAGATCCGCTCGCTGACCGGACGGACGACCGGGCCGCTGGGGGCGATAGGGCGCGGCTGGAGACGGCTCCTAGAGGCGGACGGAGGGTGGTCGCTCCCGATCGAACATGTGGACGGTGTCCACGAAGCGGACCTGCTTGGTCTGATAGCCCATCACCAACGAGTGGGTTCGGGCGCCCCCGCCGAAGAAGCGCACGCCGTTCAGGAGGTCACCCTCAGTCACCCCGGTGGCGGCGAAGACGATGCTCTCGCCCGGCGCCAGGTCTGACGTCGAGTACACACGTTCCTCGTCGCTGCTCGTGCCCATACGCTCCGCGCGAGCGCGCTCGTCATCGCTGCGGAAGCGGAACCGAGCCTGGATCTCCCCGCCCAGGCAGCGCAGGGCGGCTGCCGTTATGACGCCTTCAGGTGCGCCCCCGATACCCATCACGCCATGGACACCGGTGCCCGATACAGCGCAGCTGATGGCCGCCGAGAGGTCACCGTCGGAGATGAGCTTGATGCGTGCTCCGGACCTTCGCACTTCCTCGATGAGTGCCTCGTGGCGCGGCCGCTCCAGGATCACGATCGTGATGTCGGCTACGCGACGGCCGAGTGCCGAAGCGATGCGCTCCACGTTCTCGCGCGGACTGACCCGGATGTCGACGTGCCCGGCAGCGATGGGGCCGACACACAGTTTCTCCAGGTAGGTGTCCGGAGCGTTGAGCAGGCCGCCCTTCTCACTGGCCGCCAGGACGGTGATGGCATTGGCCTGGCCGTGGGCCACCAGGTTCGTGCCCTCCAGCGGATCGACCGCGATATCGATCTCCGGATGACCCTCGGCGCGCATCCCGACCGGTTCCCCGATCCACAGCATCGGCGCCTGGTCGCGTTCCCCCTCGCCGATGACGATGGTGCCGCGCATCTCCACCTCGTCCATCGTCTGGCGCATCGCTTCGGTGGCGGCGCGGTCAGCGCCATGGCGATCGCCGCGACCCATCAGGCGCGCCGATGCGAGTGCGGCGGCCTCTGTCACTCGGACCATCTCCAGGGCTAGAAGCGTCTCCATCGAGTCTCCCATCAGTGGCGGAAGTGTCGACGGCCGGTGAAGACCATCGCCATATGGTGGCGGTCGGCGACCTCTATGGCCATGCCATCGCGGATCGATCCGCCGGGTTGGATGATCGCCGTAACGCCTCGCTCAGCCGCGAGCTGGATCGCGTCAGCGAAGGGGAAGTACGCGTCCGAGGCGAGTGCGCTCATGGTCGATCGGTCCGCAGCGCGGTGCAGCGCTATCTCCACGGCCACCATGCGACTAGCCTGCCCCGCGCCGACGCCCACCAGGGCTCCGTGCCGGGCCAACACGACCGCGTTGGACGTTACGTGGCGCACGGCCCGCCAGGCGAAGAGGAGATCGGTCAACTCTTCCAGGGTCGGCCGCCGTTTGGTGACCACGTGGAGCTGTGAACGGTCGATCTCCAGCCGGTCCAGGACTTCCACCAGCAGGCCGCCCTCGATGCGCTGGAGGTCGAGCTCGGCGATGCCATAGTCGACCGGTCGATGGCCGGTCCCGCTGGGCCTGCTCAGGACGGCCAGGCCTTCCTTCGCCGCCAGGATGGCGTGCGCCTCATCGCTGTAGCCGGGCGCCACCACCGCCTCGTAGGCGTTACCGGCGATCTCTTCGGCGGTATCGGATTCCATCCGCCGGTTGACCGCCACGACGGCTCCATAGGCGCTTACGGGGTCACCCTCCAGGGCGCGGCGATAGGCTTCCACGAGCGTGTCGGAGGTCGCCAAACCGACCGGATTGGCCTGTTTCACGATGGCGCAGGTGGGCGTACTGAAGTCGGACGTGATGCGCACCGCGGCGTCAAGGTCGAGCAGGTCGTTGAAGGTGGGCGCCGGGCCAGAAAGGCGTACCGCGTCGGCCAGCGAGCGCCGCCGGAAAGCGGTCTCCCGGTAGAAGGCAGCCGGTTGGTGCGGGTTCTCGCCGTAGGGCAGGTCGCGAAGCTTCTCC
>JACCYW010000096.1 GCA_013696275.1 Chloroflexota bacterium
ACCTTGGCACCCCGGTCGTGCCCGTCCAGACCCGGCTTCGCGATGAGCACCTTGATGGGACGAGTTCGTTCTGCCATCCGGCCGATGATAGCGGCCGCGCTCTACGGCACCACTACAGCTGAGGCTCAACGGCCGGGCAGCCAGGGCAGCGGCTGGATGGTCCCCTCTCTGGCAACGACGCCGAAGTCGCGCAGGTCGAGCGTCAGAACAGCACCGCCGCTTCGCTCGGCACAAGCGATGACGGATGCATCGGCGAAACCGAGTGGCAGGTCCCTGTAGCGGTCGACGAGTCGGCGGATGCGCGGCAGGTCATCCATCCCACAGTCGATGATGAAGGACCCATCCTCAAGGTCGGCCAGGAACGGATCCAGCGCCATCGGCAAGCGCTGCTCGATGAGGTAGGCGATCTCCCCCAGGATGCCGCTGGGGACGAGGTATGGCGCGCCCGCGGCGATGAGTGCGGTCCTTGTCCGGTCGTGAGCGGGATCCCTGCGGTTCAAGAGCGCGAGGAGGCCAGAGGTGTCCAAGGTGATCACGGCCGCCAGTTCCGACGCAGCCAATCCTCGCTGTCCTGGCCACTCAGGTGGTCATCCTCGCCGGCGCCGATCGACCTCGGCAGGGGTCGCCGCTCACCTTCCACATACCGTTCGAGCGCACTGCGGATCAGTTCCGCCTGCGGCCGGCCGGTGCGCCTCGATAGGTCACGGATCCGGCGATGGAGCTCGTCGGGCAGGTAAAGGGTCGTCTTGTTCATCGGGGCATACCATACGCCATATGTGGCGCCTCTGGCTTTCCAAGAGAGCCGCCTTTGCCGTCAAGGGCTGGCTTATGGTTCGTTCATGACTTCCCATGACGAGCCGGTCATCGCGGTCCGCGGCCTGCGCAAGACGTACCAGGTGCCGGAGCGTGAGGGCGGTCTGCGCGCCGCGACAGGCAGCCTCTTCCGCCGACGCACTCGCGAGGTCATCGCTGTGGCGGGCATAGACCTGACGGTGGCGTCAGGTGAGATCGTCGGCTTCCTGGGCCCGAACGGGGCGGGCAAGACGACGACCCTGAAGGTGCTCTCGGGCTTGCTACACCCGACGAGTGGCGAAGTGCGCGTGATGGGCTACGTGCCGTGGGAGCGTCCGTCGGCGTTCCTGCGGCGGATGACCCTCATCATGGGCCAGCGCAATCAGCTCTCCTGGGATATCCCGGTCATCGACTCGTTCGAGCTGAACCGGGCCATCTTCCAGGTGCCGCGCGACGAGTACCGCACGCGCCTGTCGGAATTGGTCGAACTGCTGGATCTGGGCGACCTGATCCGCAAGCCCATCCGCAATCTGTCGCTGGGCGAGCGCATGAAGTGCGAGTTCGCAGGCTCCCTGCTGCATCGTCCTGAGGTCCTCTTCCTGGATGAACCAACCATCGGGCTGGACGTCACCATGCAGCGCCGCATCCGGGGCTTCATCGAGCGCTACAACGAGCGGACTGGTGCGACTACCCTGCTCACCAGTCACTACATGGCGGACGTGGAAGCGCTCTGCCGGCGGGTCATCGTCATCCATCACGGTCGCTTGCTGTACGACGGCGACCTGTCCGGTCTGGTCAGTCGCTTCTCACCCTACAAGACAATCGTGCTGGACCTCGAACCGGCGGAAGACTCGATAGAAGGGCTCGTCCATGAGCTGGTCGGCAATGAGAGATGGATAGTCTCGGTCGGCCAGGAGCGCGTCACCCTTCGGGTCCCGCGGTCGGAGACGACCGGTGTCACGACGCGACTGCTGACCGCCCTGTCGGTCATCGACCTGGTCGTGGAGGAGCCGGCCATCGACGAGGTCATCGACCTGGTCTTCGCGACCACCGCCGAGTCCGGTGAGCTCGCCGAGGCATCGACTGATGACCCGAGCTGACCGCGTCGGCGGGCTGCGCGACGCTTACCGCGCGAAATTCCGCACCGAGATCGCCCTGCAGTTCGCCTATCGCGGGGCACTGGCCATCTGGCTGCTGGGCTTGCTCCTCGGACCGATCGTCTATCTCGTGGTCTGGACCACGGTCGCTCGCTCGCAGGGCGGCGCGGTGGCGGGTTTCTCGGCCGGTGACTTCGCGGCTTATTTCACGGTCCTGATGGTGGTCAATCAACTGACCTTCACGTGGCATTTCTACGAGTTCGAATGGCGTGTCCGGAACGGCTTCTTCTCGCCGCTGCTGCTGCGCCCGATACATCCCGTCCACAACGACATCGCCGAGAACCTCAGCTTCAAGCTGCTGACCTTCACTGGCGTGGCACCGGTGGCGCTGCTGCTCCTGGTGGCGTTCGATGCCTCGCTCCAGCCAAGTGCGTGGCACATCATCGCCTTCGTGCCGGCCCTCATGCTGGCGATGGCGTTGCGCTTCCTGGTCGAATGGACGATCGCCCTGGCCGCGTTCTGGCTTACGCGGGTGAGTGCCCTCAATCAGGCGTATACAGTCGCCCTGCTGTTCCTATCGGGCCAGGTCGCGCCGCTCGTCCTCTTCCCTCCGGCGGTCCAGGCGGCAGCCAGCATCCTGCCGTTCCGCTGGATGGTCTCCTTCCCGGTGGAAACGCTTCTGGGACAGTTGTCAGGCGAGGCTGTGCTGGTCGGCTTGGGCGTCCAGATCGCCTGGATCGCGCTGGCACTGGTCATGCTGCGCCTGGTCTGGCGACTTGGCGTGCGGCGTTACTCGGCGGTGGGTGCCTGAGTGATGCGTGCGGTGCTACGGGATGTCGGCCTGCTCTGGCTTTCGTTCCGCCTGGGGGCGCTCGATGCCCTCCAGTATCGGGCCGACTTCTTCGTGCAACTGGTCCAGTCGTCGGTCGGCCTGGTCACGGCGTTGGCGGGCGTAGCGGTCGTCTTCGGCCAGACCGACCGACTGGCTGGCTGGAGCCAGGATGAGCTGTTCGCTCTGATCGGCGTCTTCACCCTGGTGGGCGGGCTGATCGGGATGGTCATCCGGCCCAGCATGGAGCGGCTGATGGAGGGCGTCAGGTTGGGGACGCTGGATTTCGCCTTGACCAAGCCGGCCGACGCACAGGTCCTGGTGAGCATCCAGCGGGTGGATGTCTGGCGCACCGTCGATGTCGTGCTGGGCGCCGGTCTCTTGCTCATCGCCATCTCACGGCTCGGCCAGCACATCGGGCCAGCTCAGGCCATCGCCTTCGGGCTGGTCCTGGTGGCTGGTGTCGTCATCATCTACAGCTTCCTGCTCATCCTCGCCACGCTTGCCTTCTGGTTGGTGCGGCTGGAGAACATCCTGGTCATCTTCGGCAGCATGTACGAGGCCGGCCGCTGGCCGGTCGGCATCTATCCCCCCTGGCTGCGAGCTACGCTCACATTCATCGTGCCGGTGGCCTTCGCCATCACCATCCCCGTCGAGAGCCTGGTCGGCCGGCTGGAACCGACGACGCTGGTCGGTACGCTGCTACTGGCGGCTGGCTTCCTGGTCGGCTCGCGGCTCATCTGGAAGCTGGGTCTGCGTCACTACACCGGTGCCTCGGCCTGAGCCGACCGCGAGCCCGACCGCGAGTGGGCGGAGGGTGGCCTACCTGAACCCGGGCGGCCACGGCGACAACGAAGGCGCTCTGAGCTGGCCACGCGGGACAGGCATCGCTCAGCGGCCGTTGGGCCGCCAGGCGGACGGATGGCCCGGCGGAGCCGGTCGGCCGGATGCTCGCTGAGCAGGCTGCTCGCTGAGCGGACGATCCGACCGTTGGCGCTCCGGGGATGGGCTGCCCGTGCTCTGGCCCGTGCTCTCGTCGGTCGGGCTGCTCGCTGAGCGGACGATCCGACCGCTGGGCGGCCGATCGACCGCTGGGAGCCGTGCCGCCGGGTACTCACCGGACGCCTCGCCGGCCGGATCGAGCCCACCACCCAACTCCACCTCCTCCCACTCTCGATGCATGGCGTCGGGTCCACGGGTGCACTCCCTCACGGGCGGTCCCCGCGATACATCGACGACCTCCCCGCACGAGGGCGCCGGAGCGGTGGACTTCACGCTAAGTCATCAACGATAGAGTGCGAGAACCGCCCACCACGACGCCTTCTGGTGGATCCGACTCGACACATCGAGGAACGCCGGACAAGCCGGCAGGCGGTCGGGTCCGCCCGAGTGGACGGACCAGGCCGGCGGTCGCCTCGGTCATGGCGACCCAGGGGCAGGCCGCTGCAGGTGTGAAAAGAACTCCGCGCGGGTCTTGTCGTTCGAGCGGAAGATGCCCAGCACAGCGCTGGTGGTCATGATCGTGCCCGGCTTGCGGATGCCCCGCATGACGGCACACAGGTGGGTCGCCTCGACCACCACCCCGACGCCCTCCGGTGCCAACTGCTCCTGGAGGAAGTCGGCCACCTCCTGGGTGAGCCGTTCCTGGACCTGCAGCCGTCGGGCATACATCTCGACGATGCGGGGGATCTTCGATAGGCCGATGACCCGTCCGCGCGGGATATAGGCCACAGCGGCGGTGCCGAAGAAGGGCAGCAGGTGGTGCTCGCACAGGCTGTGGAAGGGGATCGACTTGACGACCACCATCTCGCTGTAGTCGACATCGAAGACGGCACCATTGATGAGCCGCTCGGGGTCGACCTTATAGCCGGCGGTCAGCTCCAGATACATGCGATGGACGCGCGCCGGCGTCGCAGTCAGGCCTTCCCGGTCGGGATCCTCGCCGATGTCGACCAGGATCTGGCGCACTGCCGCCTCCACCGGACCGTGGGCATGAGCGTCAGCGTCCGGGCCACCCGCGACCTCACCCATCTCCGACTCGATCTCTTCCACCAGTTCACGGACATGATCCGACAGGTGGCGGGTGGTGGTCAGGGACGGGCCTGCGGCTGCGGAGCGGCGGGCTCGTCATCTTCATCGCCGCCGAACTTCTCGTCCGCTGCATGGCGGACATCGCGTACGCCCCGGCCCAACATGGCGCCGAAGCGGGGCAGCACTTTTGGACCTCGGAATAGCAGGATCACGCCGAGGATGACCAGGAGCAGCAGCGCAAAGTCACTCACCCGTGCATCGTACCCCGCCCATGCGACCCGCCCGCGTAGACTTGCGGCCATGGCCGTCGACCAGGCTGGTCCGAGTCTGCAGGAGCGTTACGCGCCCCACAGCGTCTGCTTCGGGTGCGGGCCAGCCAATGAACAGGGCCTGCGCATCCGTTCGTTCCTCGACTCCGATGGCCGATCCGTGGTCGGCGAGTGGATCGCCGCCTCTCCGCACCTGGAAGCGTTCAGCGGGATGCTCAACGGTGGCATCATTGGCGCGCTCCTTGACTGTCACTCCAACTGGACCGCGGCCCAGCACCTCATGGCGAGGCGCGGCGCGCAGCGACCGCCGGCCACCGTGACCAGCGAGCTTGCCGTCAGCTTCCGGCGTCCGACCCCCTCGACCGACCCTGTGCGCCTGCGCGCTCAGGTCGTGGACGCGACCGATGATCGAGCCACCGTGGAGGCCACCCTTTCGTCGCGCGGCAAGGTGACTGCCACGAGCCGGGCGACCTTCATCGCCGTCACCGAGGGGCACCCGGCATTCGATCGCTGGTGAGTGCCGCGATCTCGAGCAAGCCAAGGAGCTCCGCCGCTACCTCCGCCGGTCGATAGCGCATCAGGTTGTGGCCCGAACCTGTCAGTCGCACCACGCGCGGGGCGGTCAGGCCGCTCGCCGCTCGGACCCGCACCACATCAGCCAGCGCCAGACGCCGTTCATGCTCCGCCTCATCGTCGGGCGTGGCGGCCTCAGCGACCAGCATCGAAAGCGGCGCCGCCGCGGAGCCGAGAGCCTGGAGCGGCTG
>JACCYW010000110.1 GCA_013696275.1 Chloroflexota bacterium
GGACAGACGGTCATCAAGATCGTCAACGACGAGCTGACCGCCATCCTGAGTGCCGGCGACCGGACCTTCCGGCTGACCGGCTCGCCAGCGGTCGTGATGCTCATCGGCCTCCAGGGATCGGGCAAGACCACCTCAGCGGCCAAGCTTGCCCGACACGTCGTGAGGCTCGGACGCCAGCCGATGCTGGTGGCGGCCGACCCCTACCGGCCGGCGGCCGTCGATCAGCTGGTCACGCTCGGTCGGAGCCTGGAGCTGCCGGTGCACCACGCGGCGCCGGGCACGCCCGTGGTGGAGATAGTGAGCACTGGCTTGGCCGAGGCCAAGCGGACGGGCCGCGACGTACTCATCGTGGATACAGCCGGGCGCCTGACCGTGGACGAACCGTTGATGACGGAGATCCGCGAGCTGGGCGAAGCGATCCGCCCGTCCGAGACCCTCCTAGTGGTCGACGCGATGGTCGGCCAGGAGGCAGTCGCCGTGGCCGAGGCATTCCGCGCCGCACTGCCCGTCACGGGGCTGGTGCTGACCAAGATCGATGGCGACGCGCGCGGCGGAGCCGCGCTCTCCATCAGCGCCGTCAGTGGCCTGCCCATCAAGTTCCTGGGAACAGGCGAACGGACCGACGCCCTCGAGCCGTTCCATCCCGACCGGCTGGCCGGCCGGATCCTTGGCATGGGCGACGTACTGACGCTGGTCGAGCGAGCCCAGGAGACCTTCGACCAGAAGCAGGCCGAGCAACTGGCCCACAAGTTGAAGAAGAACGCGTTCACTCTGGACGACATGCTCGAGCAGATGCAGCAGTTGAAGCGCATGGGCCCGCTCGGTTCGCTGCTCGAGATGATCCCGGGCATGGGCGGCGCCGCCAAGGAGGCTCAGCAGGCGGTCGACCGGGGCGAGCTCAAGATGGTGGAAGCGATCATCCATTCGATGACGCCGGCCGAGCGGAGAGAGCCGGCCATCCTGACGGCGTCACGGCGCAGGCGCATCGCTCGAGGTTCGGGCTCGTCGCTGCCGGAAGTCAATCGGCTGATCAAGCAATTCGGTGAGATGCAGAAGATGATGCGCCAGCTGTCCGGCGGCAAGGGTGGCCTGCCGTCGATACCCGGGCTCGGCCGGCGCTGACTCGGACGGGTCACCCTGTCCCGCCGGATGGCCCATCGGCGGTCTTGCGCGCTTCGTGCGAACATCTGTCGGCCATGAGCTTCCCCCCTACCGACCCGAGCCGTCCTGCCGCGCCTCAGCAGCTGCCTGAAGAGACCACCGCCTACCAGGCACCGCCGACATATCCCGCCTGGTCGACCGGCCCGCCATCGACATCCAGCCCGGCGGGCCTGGAAGCACCACCCCAGACAGGCCGTCGCGGGGGGCCTATCCGCTGGGTGGTCGCCATCGCCGTCACTCTCATCATCGCCGTCGCGGCGGCCGGCCTGGCCATCGTGGCTATCGGAGCGCGCACGACGACGGCCGTCGGGCCCTCTTTCCTGCCCGCCAGCACGGTCGCCTACATGGATGTCCGGCTCGACTTCCCGGGCGATCAGCGCGACCGGCTGGTGGAGCTGATCGGACACTTCCCGGGCTTCGATGACCCGGCCAACTTCGACCTCAAGATCAATGACGCGCTGGACAAGTTCCTGGGCGACTCGAGCGGGGGTCGGGTCACATACACCCGCGACATCAAGCCCTGGTTCACGGGTGAGGTGTCCATCGGTCTGACGGCCGCGCCAGACGTCGCAGCGCTCGACGAGGGCGTGACCGATCCGCCCGTGGTCATCGGCCTCGGCGTCTCGGATCGAGCGGCGCTCGATCGTTTCATCGTCCTACTCCGTATCCAGGCAGAGACTGCCGGCGCCACGTTCAGCCAGTCCGACCATGCCGGTGCGACCATCGTCAGCTGGGATGATGGAGGGGCTGCCGTCGGGGCCGTCTCGTTCGCGGTCACCGACGATGTCCTGCTCATCGCCATGGCCGAGGACCAGGTGCGCCTGGCCCTTGACGTGCGGTCCGACGCACAGCCATCGCTGGCCGACGCCGAGTCGTTCAAGGGCCGTATGGCTGCGTTGCCCGCGGAGCGGCTGGGGGCCGTCTATCTGGATCTGGGCGTGCTTCGCCAAGCCCTTGAACAGGTGATGCGCTCGCCCCCGGTGGGTTCCGCCGGAGCCGGTCTGGGCGTCATCGACCTGGATCGGTTGCCCACGCATCTGGTCGCGGCACTTCGTGCCGAGGGCGACCGGGTGATCCTGGATACCCGTCTCACGCCCGGTGCTGCGACCCCCGCGCTGCCCGTCCGAACGACGACGCTGGCCGAGCGCATGCCCGCCACGACCGTGTTCTACGCCGAATCCCGCGATGTCGGGCGGACGCTCGAGGCAGTCATCTCGCAACTGAAGGCCCAGCTGGGCGATCAGATCCCGGATAGCCAGCTGCGCCAGGTCGAGGAGTTCCTGGGGACTCCGGTCGAGGACTTCCTGAGCTGGGTCGCCGATACCGCCGTCGGCGTGTCGATGGAGGGCGACCAGCTGAGCGTCGGCATGGCGGCCACGGTCACCGATGAGGCGGTGGCCATCGAGCGGGTGGCCCGGTTGAGTGCGGCCATCAGCGCGGTCTCCCTGCTGGGCGACGCGCCCTTCGTAGTGGACGAGGAAGCGGTCGGCGGGGCCAGGCTGACGACGATCTCGTTCGACCCGGCGGCGGCCGGCACGTCGTTACCGGCCGACCTGCCCTTCACTCCTTCGCTCAGCTACGCCGTCCACGAGGGCATCTTCTACCTGGGACTCTCCGACTTCGTGAGGGCCGCAGTGGTGCGGGCTGCAGCCGATTCGCTCGCCTCCACGGATGCCTATCGAACGGCTGTCGAAGCGGCCGGCGGGGTCACCAACTCGGGCCTGGCCTACCTTGACATCGCGTCGATACGGCAGGCCGTCGAACGGTATCTGCCGCCTGATGCACTCGCCCTGTACGAGGACAGGCGGCCCTACATCGAGCCTCTCGACCGCCTGGTCGTGGTCGGTACGTCAGCCGATGCCGATATCGCGACGCGCATGGTGCTCTTCGTCGAGTAACCTCTCCTTCACGCACGACGCCATCGCACGACACCTAGGAGGTCCTTCCACCCGTGGTCCGTATCCGCCTCACCAGAACAGGCGCCAAGAAGCAGCCCAGCTATCGCTTCGTGGTGTCCGACAGCCGCAACGCCAGGGACGGCCGCGCGCTGGATACCCTTGGCCACTACGACCCGCGCAAGGACCCGGCGGAGGTGCATATCGATGCCGAGAAGGCGGCCCGCTGGCTGAGCCAGGGCGCCCAGCCCTCGGACACCGTGGCCCGTCTGTTCCGCGGCGCGGGCATCCTGCCAGCGAGCCAGAAGCCGGCATGACAGCACCCGAGCTGGTGGACTTCGTGGCCCGCTCGCTGGTCGACGACCCGGATGCCGTCTCGGTGGAGGTCCACCAGGAAGACGGCGGCACGGTCATCGAGCTTCACGTCGCGGATGACGACATGGGCAAGGTCATCGGTCGCAACGGCAGCGTGGCCAAGGCGATGCGGACGCTGCTCAAGGTGGTCGCCACCCGCCAGGGAGAGGAAATCTCGCTGGAGATCGTCTGACCCGCCGCGTGACGGACCCCGTGGCGGACGCCGCGCGGGACGATCCTGGCAGTCACGAGCGCCGATTGGTCGTGGGCATGGTGCGCGGTCTTCACGGACTGCGCGGCGGCCTGCGTGTCGAGATCCTGAGCGACGACCCGAGCCGCTTCCAGATCGGTAGTGTGTTGCACCCCGAGGGCTCGGACGAGCCGCTCACCATCGAGTGGTCACAAGAGGATGGGCCGGGCGTGTTGGTGCGCTTCGAGGAGATGCCTACGCGCGAGGTGGCGGCCGGACTGCGCGACCGATACCTGGAAGCGGACGTGATGCCCGACGCACTCGACGAGGGTGCGTTCTACTGGCATGAGCTGATGGATGTCCCGGTCAGTACCTCCGATGGGGAGCTGCTGGGTACGGTCGCCGATGTGTTCCGCGCCGGCGGCGGCGAAGTGCTCGTGGTGCGCGGCGGTGAGCGCGGCGAGGTGTTGGTGCCTGCCGTGAGCGCGGTGGTCAGCGAGCTCGCGCCGCGTGAGGGGCGCATCATCGTCGAGCGCGACGCCCTGGACATCGCGGCGGAACCTGCGCGCAAGCGGCCGCGTGGCCGGCGCACGACGCGAGCCCTACGGAGCGGGAGCGCTGAGTGACCCTGCGCATCGACGTGATCAGCCTGTTCCCGGTCATGTTCCCGGGCCCGCTGGCCGAAAGCATCTCGGGCAGGGCCATCGAACGCGGCCTCGTCCAGCTTGAGGCCCACGACCTGCGGCGCTGGGGGATCGGTCGACATCGGGCGGTGGACGACTATCCCTATGGCGGCGGCGCTGGCATGATCCTGCGGCCCGAGCCGATCGCGGCCGCTCTCGAAGAGGTCGCGATCGACGGGTCCTGGCGCGTGCTCCTGGACCCGGGCGGCCGGCCATTCGATCAGTCGGTCGCCCGCGACCTGGCCCAGCGGTCGCATCTCGTCTTGGTCTGTCCGCGCTACGAAGGCGTCGATCATCGGGTCCGCTCCATGGTCGACCTGGAGCTGTCCATAGGCGACTACGTCCTGTCAGGCGGTGAACTCCCGGCACTCGTCGTCATCGACGCTGTCATCCGGCTGCTGCCTGGGGTGATCGACGACGCCTCGCCACTGGACGAGTCCTTCTCGGACGGGCTGCTGGAGTATCCCCAGTACACC
>JACCYW010000134.1 GCA_013696275.1 Chloroflexota bacterium
CAGGTCGATCTGCGGCAGGCCGTGGATGCCGAGCGTCTGCGACAGCTCGCCACAGTGGTACGCCTCATGCGTCAGGAGCCGCTGGAGTATCGAGGCGCGCGAGTGGACCTGGCGCTGGTCGCCGTAGGATCGCTCGACCGTCTCCTCGAGCATCTCCGGCGTCCACCGATCCAGCAGGCGATCGATGATCGCCCACGTCGAGTCGAGCGCCATCACGAGCTCGGCGGCGCTTCGCGGGTGGTCCAGGTCGTCCTCCCAGCCCACACCGCTGAGCGGATCGGTGAAGGGTGTCGTCTCAGCGCCGGGCTCGCCGATGACGCCGCAGAGCCAGTACGTGCGCGTACCGGCGGTGTGCCCGACCGTCGCCCAGATCGGCCAGCCGTCCGGCGCCGGCCGGATGGCGAGCTGCTCGTCGGACATCGAGCCGACGATGTCCGTCAGGCGGCGGTCGTATTGCGGCCAGCGATCGTAGAAGCGACGGATCGACATCCTCGGCAGTAGTCTAGCGGCGCTCGGCGTCGAGCACCTGCCGCCTGGAGCCTAGACGAGGCCCCGGGTCGCCCACGCCATGGCCGTCAGCGTGAACGGACCTTCCGGGAGCATCGAGCGGCAGCGCTCGCGCAGCCTGACCTGCCGATCCGGCGGCAGCCTGCCCACGTACGCTCCTGCCGGGCCGACGCCTTGCGTGAACGGCTCCCACCACGCGTCGAAGCCCGAGAAGTCCCGACTGGCCGACAGGGTGGCCTCTTCGATCTCGCGCAGACCAGCCGCCTCGAACAGCTCGACGAGGTGACCCTGGCGCGCACCAGCGAGACCCGACTCGTCGACCGCATCCGGGTCGAGCGTTCGGGCTGCTTCCCACAACGGCCCGAGCGGCCCGCGACCCCCAGCGTAGTCCCAGACACACGCCGCAACGACACCACGCGCTCGGGTCACCCGCGTCATCTCGCGCAGCCCAGCGACCGGGTCCGGCATGAAGTGCACGACGAGCTGGGCGAGCGCAGCGTCGAAATCGTCGTCGGGGAATGGGAGTGCCTCGGCGATTGCCAGTCGCACGTCGACCCCCGGGTGCCGCTCCCGCGCCGCGACGACGAAAGGCTCCGACGGATCCACGGCGGCGACGGCGCCGGCTCCGAGGCGCGACACCAGCTCAGCAGTGAGCGCGCCCGGCCCGCTCCCCACATCGACCACTCGCTGGCCAGGACGGACGCTTCCCAGATCGGCGAACGAGGGCGAGAGCAGCCTCGACCAGCCGCCCATGAATCGGTCGTACGCGTCCGCCGCGACATCGAAGCTCATGGACGCGATCTACCGTTCGCCAATGGACGCGAGCGCAGTCACTGGCCCATAGTCTCGTGGACTCGCCACGAACCGGTTCGGCATACTTCCGGGCATGGCGTCCTACAAGGTCAACCGACGAGCCGTGGCGCACGCCAAGCGGCTGATCGATGCCGGCCAGTACGTCGTCGAAAGCGACTGGGGCGAGGTCCAGCCCAAGGCCGACGACGAGAACGCCTTCCTGGAGTCGCACTCGTGGGACGAATACGGCGAGTGGCACCTGGGGCTGACCGACGGAGCCAACCACGAGACCAAGGCCCGGTACGCGTTCGTCATCGGCGACTTCCGGCGCATCCATCGCTCGGGCATCATCGCCTGCCACTACCGCGCCGCGGAGTACCGCCACAAGACAGTCGAGCTAGCGGCGCACCGGCTCCTGCAGAATCTCGACAAGAAGATCACCTGAGAGGGGAGGGCTCGTGAGTCGATCATTGCTGGCCGATGCCTTCGAACACCACAATTGGGCGACGCTGTGCCTGCTCGACACATGCGCCGATCTCGACCCGGTGCAGCTGGACACCACGGTGCCCGGGACCTTCGGATCGATCATCGATACGATGCGCCACTTGGTCGGGGCGGACTCGGGATACCTGTTCGTTGTGACCATGGAGAGCTTCCCGATCCTCGAGGAAGAGGGACTCGGTCTGGCCGAGCTGCGGTCCGCGACCGAGCGGCATGGCCTAGAGTGGACGGCGCTCCTTCAAAGCGACCTCGACCCCGAACGAGTGATGGTCCGGCACCGTGACGATGGGTCGGAGGGGCACGCGACGCTCGGAGTGCGTTTGGCGCAGGTCATCCACCACGGGACCGACCACCGAAGCCAGATCTGTACAGCGCTCACGTCGCTCGGCATCGAGCCGCCGGAGATCGACGTGTGGGAATGGGCGCTTCAGGTCGGCCGCTTCCGGGACGTCCCGGCGGCGGCTGCCGGATCCGACTGAAAGGGGAGGCTGCGCGGATCCGATTGAGGTGCGCGATCCGTCGCGGATGCTAGCGTCTCCCACCGACAGTGGAGGGCACCTCGCTGGCCGAGAGCACGATCGAGAACCCGATCATCAATTCGCCGTTCGTCGAGCCCGCGCAGCACTTCCTGATGACCGCAGACGGCAAGGTGACCGGTGAGATCGCCCCGCGGCGCCGCCCTTCCGAGTTCTTCGTCCCCGTCGCGCAGCCCAGGAAAAGGTCCGCCCAGCTCTCGATGGACCAGTTCGGCGGCCCGACGCGGCAGCAGCCGAACGAGATCGTCAACGAGATCCGCCAGGCGGTCGGCCGTTGGCGGCTCCAGGACTACCCACACATCACGTCGGTGACCCGAAACCTCCTGGCGCACTGGACCAACGAGGAAGGAGAACGCCGCCTGTTCTTCTGTCAGATCGAGGCTGCGCAGACGGCGATCTACCTCACCGAGGCGGCCGAGAAGATGGGCGATGTAAAGGCGCTCAACGTCATCCGCGACGAGAACGCGACCCATAACGCTGGCCTGCCGCGGGTCGCCTTCAAGATGGCGACCGGTTCGGGCAAGACCGTGCTGATGGCGATGCTCATCGCCTGGCAGGCTCTGAACAAGCAGGCCAATCCGCAGGACAAGCGCTTCAGCGACCGCTTCCTGGTCGTCACACCCGGCATCACCATCCGCGACCGGCTGCGCGTCCTGTATCCCAATGACCCGGGCAACTACTACCAGGCAATGGACATCGTCACGCCGGAGCAGCT
>JACCYW010000151.1 GCA_013696275.1 Chloroflexota bacterium
CAGGTCGAGGACGGCAATGACCTGGACGCCATAGAAGCCGCCATCAGCGCTGCCCGCGACGACCCGCGACCGAGCCTCATCGCCGTACGCACTCACATAGGGTTCGGAGCACCGACCAAGCAGGACACACAGAAGGCACACGGATCGCCGCTCGGTGAGGACGAGGTGCGAGCCACCAAGGAGGGCTACGGCTGGGATCCTGACCGTGATTTCTTCATCCCTGACGGCGTCCTGGAGCACTTCCGAGCTGCGCTCCCGCGGGGTGACGAGATGGTCGCCGATTGGGAGGCACGGCTCGCGGACTACCGTCGCGCCGAGCCCGACCTGGCCACGGAACTCGAACGGCGCATCGTCGGCCGGCTGCGCGAGGAATGGCACCAGGACCTGCCACGGTACGAGGTCGGCGCCGACGACATCGCCACGCGCAACGCCTCGCAGGAGACCCTCCAGGCACTGGGCAGGAGCGTCCCCGAGCTGTTCGGTGGCGCGGCCGACCTTTCCGAGAGCAACCTGACCGACATCAAGGGCGGCGGCGATGTGTCGGCCACCGAAGCGGGCCGCAACATCCGGTTCGGCGTCCGCGAGCACGCCATGGGTGGTGCCGCCAACGGCATCGCCTATCACGGCGGGTTCACGCCGTACGTCGCGACCTTCCTGAACTTCAGCGATTACATGCGCGGCTCGGTCCGCTTGGCGGCGCTGTCCAGGCTGCACGTCATCTACGTCTGGACGCACGACTCGGTCGGCCTGGGCGAGGATGGCCCGACCCACCAGCCTATCGAGCATTACGCATCGCTGCGCGCGATGCCCAACCTCTGGTTCGTACGGCCGGGCGACGCCAATGAGGCTGTGGCCGCTTGGCGGCTGGCCATCCAGCGCACGGATGGACCGGTCGCCCTCGCCTTCACGCGCCAGAAGCTGCCCATCCTGCCGGGCACGGGGGAACTTGCCGCTCGCGGCGTGTCGAGAGGGGGATACGTACTGGCTGAGGCGGTCGATGCCGATGGCTCCCCGACCGAGCCGGACCTGATGCTGCTGGCGACTGGATCCGAGCTCCACCTGGCGATGGCCGCGCGCGAGTCGCTGACCAGCGAGGGTATCCGGACGCGGGTCGTTTCGATGCCCTGCTGGGAGCGCTTCGCAGCGCAGTCGCAGGAGTACCGCGACCACGTCCTGCCGCCTGTGTGCAGCCACCGACTGAGCATCGAAGCGGGCGTCTCGCAGGGCTGGGATCGCTGGGTGGGTCCCGAAGGGGCGATGCTGGCCATCGAGCGATTCGGAGCGTCGGCGCCATCGAAGGACATCTTCACCGAGTTCGGCTTCACGGTCGAGCACATCGCCGATCTCGCCCGAGCGGTCTTGACCGGCCGGACCAGCGGGGTCGTCTCTCCCGAGGCCGATCACGTCGCGCCGGCTGATCCGATCGGACAGGCCTCGGCACCGGGCGGCGAAGGTGTGCCCGGCGACGAGGGTGCTACCGACTGATGGCCTCATGACCGACGCCCTGTCGCCTGCGCGCTCTCGGGAAACGGAGTCCGGGGGCGTGGTCCTGCGTCTGCCCGGCCCGTTGCGGGAGCAGCTGGATCAGGCCATCGGGCGGGCCGTGGAAGAGCGCTGGGCAGCACGGCTGTGGGATCGCGACACGACCCTGTGGACCAGCGACCCGCAGGTCGCGCGGCGCATCGAGGGGCGGCTGGGCTGGCTCGATGCGCCCTCCACATTCGCCGAGCGGGCGACCGAGTTGGAGGCATTCGCGGAAGCGGTCCGGGCGGCCGGCTTCACGCGCGCATTGGTCTGTGGCATGGGCGGCAGCTCACTGGCGCCGGAGGTCCTGGCCCGATCGTTCCCCCGTTCTGAGCATGGACTCGGGCTCGATATCCTCGATTCGACCGATCCCGAGGCCGTCCGCGCCGCCACCGAGCGATCGGATCCGGCCACCACGCTGTACCTGATCGCCACCAAGTCGGGCACCACGACCGAGACGCTGGCCTTTCTGGCTCATCTCTGGGAGCTCCAGGACGAGCTACATGGAAGCATCCCGGACAGCGTTCCCGGCGACCACTTCATCGCCATCACCGATGCCGGCCGGCCGCTCGAAGCGATCCCTCACAGCGATGCCTTCCGCTCCGTCTTCCTCAATCCGGCCGATGTGGGTGGCCGTTACAGCGCGCTCACCTACGTCGGCTTGGTGCCTGCCGCCCTGCTCGGACTCGACATGGCGGGCCTGCTGGGCGACGCCCAGCAGATGGCCCAACGCTGTCGCGCCCTGGACGCTTCCAATCCGGCCCTCGCGCTGGGTGCATCACTGGCCGCTCTGGCGCGCAGCGGTCGCGACAAGCTGACCTTGGTGATCGAGCCTGAGCTGGCCGCCCTGGGATCGTGGCTTGAGCAGCTCATAGCGGAAAGCACCGGCAAGCACGGCACCGGCATCGTGCCCGTCGCCGATGAGAGCCTGGGCCCACCATCCGCGTATGGCCAGGATCGGGTCTTCGTGCGCCTCGGCCGGCGCTCCGTCAGCGACTGGCTGGCGACCACTGACGATGCGCTCGACGCCCTGGTCGATGCCGGGCACCCGGTCATCGAGCTCGCCCTGGAGGGCGGGGAGTGGCTGGGAGGCGAGTTCTTCCGCTGGGAATTCGCGACCGCGCTGGCGGGAGCCGGACTGGGTATCGATCCCTTCGACGAGCCCAACGTGACCGAGTCGAAGGACAACACACGCCGCGTGCTGGACCGCTATCACGAGGCAGGCGACGTCTTCCCGGAGGAGCCGGTACTGGCCGAGAGCGGTCACCTTCGCTTCGTCGGGGACGCCGCCCTCCGGCTGACCGACCGGCAGGACGACCTGGTCGCCGAGCTGCGGCGCCACCTGGCACGCATCCCCACCAGCGGCTATCTCAGCCTGCATGCCTATCTGGCCCCAACGCCAGCGCGAGATGAAGCGCTTGCCCACATCCAGCACTCGCTGCGCGACGCGACCGGCCGTGCCGTGACCCGTGGCTATGGCCCCCGGTTCCTGCACTCCACAGGCCAGCTGCACAAGGGCGGCACACCCTCGGGTGCCTTCATCCAACTGGTCGCTGGCCATCCAGCCGACCTGCCCATCCCGGGTCGGGATGAGACCTTCGGCGCACTCATCGACGCTCAGGCGCGCGGCGACCTGGCATCGTTGGAGGCTCATGATCTGCCCGCTCTGTGCATAAGCTTGGGCGACGAGCCGGACGTGGCTCTGGCCGAGTTCCAGACCGTCCTGGAACAGGCCCTGGGCTGAGCGACCCACAGGACCAGCCGACAAACCGACGCGGAGGAACCTAGCCGTGGACCTGGCCATCGTGGGATTGGGGCGCATGGGCGGCAACATGGCGCGGCGCCTGCATCGTGCCGGACACCGCGTCGTCGCCTACAACCGTTCGCGCGACAAGACGGACGAGCTGGTCGGCGAGGGGCTCGCGGCGGGTTTCGCGCCCGACGAGGTGGTCGGGATGCTGCCCTCGCCACGCATCGTCTGGCTGATGGTGCCGGCCGGTGATGCCACCGAGGCAACCCTCATCGAGTTCGCGGCGTTGCTGGGCGCCGGAGACACCATCGTCGACGGCGGTAACGCCAACTTCCACGATTCCAAGCGTAGACACGCCATGCTCGCCGAGCGTGGCATCCGCTTCGTGGACGCCGGCATCTCCGGTGGCGTGTGGGGCCTGACCAACGGCTACGGCACCATGGTCGGTGGCGATCGCGACGCGGTCGAGCCGCTCGAGCCCATCTTCCGGGCCCTCGCGCCAGAGGGTGGCTACGTCCACTGCGGGCCACCGGGCAGCGGCCACTACACCAAGATGGTCCACAACGGCATCGAGTACGGGCTCATGCAGGCGTATGCGGAGGGCTTCGAGATCCTCCACGCCTCGGAGTATCCGCTCGATCTGGCGGCCATCGCTTCGGCCTGGAACTACGGCACGGTCATCCGATCGTGGCTCCTGGAACTGGCTGGCCTTGCCTTCGAGCAGCACGGCGAAGGGCTGGAGGATCTGCGCGGCTGGGTGGCCGACTCGGGCGAGGGTCGCTGGACGGTCCAGGAGGCGATCGACCTGGACGTGCCCGCGCCGATCATCACGCTCTCGTTACTGGCTCGCTTCAGGAGCCGTCAGGAGGAGAGTTATGGAGCGCGCGTCCTGGCTGCCCTGCGCGAACAGTTCGGTGGGCACGCTGTGATGGCCGCCACCGCCGAACACCCGGCGAGTCCTGAATAGGGTGGCCACCCGGACGGGCCGACCGGCGCGGTCCAAGAGTGCGCCCGGCACCACCAAGGCGGCCACCCGGACGACGCGGGCGCGAGACTCGCTGCACGTCTTCCGGGCCGAAGCACCGGAGTCTTCAGCCAACCCATTGCGCGCCGGGACGCGGCTGGAACGGATACCCGAGCCGTGCATCCTGGTCATCTTCGGTGCCACCGGCGACCTCGCCCAGCGCAAGATCCTGCCCGCCGCCTACAACCTGAGTCGAGCCGGGTTGCTGCCGCCCGGTTCGGCGGTGCTCGGCTTCTCCCGGCGACCGCTGAGCGACGAGGCCTACCGCGACATGGCCCGCAAGGCCATCGATGAGCACTCCCGGAGCAAGCTCGAGGAAGGCATCTGGGATGACTTCGTCCAGGGCATCCACTACCTGCAGGGAGAGTTCGGCGAGGCAGCCGACTTTCGCGAGCTGGAGGAGGAACTGGAGCGGATAGACGCTGAGCGAGGCACGCTGGGCAACCGGCTTTACTACCTGGCCACGCCGCCGTCGGCATATGCCGACATCGTGTCGAACCTGGGGCGGGTCGGGCTCGACCGCCAGCGTCAGGGCTGGGCGCGCATCGTCATCGAGAAACCGTTCGGGCACGACCTCGCGTCGGCCGGCCAGTTGAACGACACCGTGATGCGCGTCTTCGACGAGTCGCAGGTCTACCGGATCGACCACTACCTGGGCAAGGAGACGGTCCGCAACCTGATGGTCTTCCGCTTCGGCAACGGCATCTTCGAGCCGCTGTGGAACCGTCGCTACGTCGATCACGTGCAGATAACCGTGGGCGAGGACCTGGGCGTGGAGGGCCGCGGCGAGTTCTACGAGCAGGCTGGGGCGAGCCGCGACATCCTCCAGAACCACATGCTGCAGTTGCTCAGCCTGGTCGCGATGGAGCCACCCATCGCCTTCGAGGCGGATGCGCTGCGCGACGAGAAGGTGCGCGTCCTGCGGGCCATCGATCCGGCCTGGACAGAGGCGCGCGTGCGAGGCCAGGTGGTGCGCGCCCAGTACGCGCCGGGCTGGTCGGCCGACCACAAGGTGCCCGGCTACCGACAGGAGCCGGAGGTCGACCCGAACTCGAACGTGGAGACCTTCGTGGCCCTCAAGCTGGAGGTGCAAAACTGGCGCTGGGCGGACGTCCCGTTCTACCTGCGAACCGGCAAGCGCTTGCCCAAACGCGCCACGGAGATCGCCATCCAGTTCAAGCAGCCGCCGCTGATGCTCTTCCGCGACTCGACCACCGACCCCGAGCCCAACCTGATGGCCATGCGCATCCAGCCGGACGAGGGCATCCTGCTGCGCTTCGCGGCCAAGGTGCCCGAACTGGGCCTGGACGTGCGCAGCGTGAACATGGATTTCACCTACGGCACCTCCTTCATGAAGGATGCGCCGGAGGCTTACGAGACGCTCATCCTGGACGCCATGCTGGGCGATGCCTCGCTCTTCACCCGAGCCGATGAGGTGGAGGCGGCGTGGGGAATCATCTCGCCGGTCATCGATCAATGGCACGACTGGGATGAGAAGGCCGCCTCCAGCGCTGCCGGATCGGATGACGGCGATCAAGAAGGCACCCTCGGCAGCGTCGGCGATCCCGGATTGTGCTTCTACGACGCGGGCACTTGGGGACCGGATAGCGCCGACAAACTTATCGAACACGACGGTCGGCGCTGGCGCCGGCTGTGACGGTCCAGGTCGCGGCACCAGGCGGCGGCGTCACGGAACAGGGCACCACGCGCTGGCAGGCCCGGGCCAAGACCATCAGCGAGACGGTCACCCAGCTATCTCGCATCTGGCACGCTGCGGCGGAGGGGGCGGCGAGCGCCGAGCCGGGCGGAGATGTCAAGGTGCGCATGCGGACGAGCGTCTTGACGCTGGTGGTGGTGGCGCAGCAGCCGGAGGTCGCTGAGCGAGCGCTGGCCATCGTCGGCGCCCTCGCCTCGCGCCATCCGTCGCGCGCCATCATCGTCAGCCCGGGCGATCCGGACGGCCCGACCACCTTCGACGCGCGCATCTCGGCGGCATGCCAGCTGGCCGCCACCAGCGGTGCCGAGATCTGCACGGAAGAGATCCTGGTCCGGACAGGCGGGGAGCTTTCGCAGCATCTCTCGACCGTCATCGCGCCCTTGCTGATACATGATCTGCCGGTCGTGCTGTGGTGGCCCGACGAGCCACCCTTCGCCAGCCGTCGGTTCGAGGATCTGGCCGACATGTGCGACGGCCTGCTGGTCGACTCGGGCGACTTTCGGGGCGACGGCCGCCGCGGCCTGGCCGGCATGGCCGCGGTGGTGGCGACCGGCCGTTCCGTGCACGACATGGGCTGGGCGCGACTCTCGCTGTGGCGGGAGCTGCTGGCCGGCCTGTTCGACCATCCGCTGCTCATCGATGTCCTGCCCGGCGTGCGCAGCCTGCGCGTCGATATCGCTCGGCCGTCCGCCAGCCTGCGCATCTCCAAGGCGGCCTGCTTCAGTGGCTGGCTGGCGGCGATGCTCGGCTGGGAGGTCGCCACACCCTTGGTCGCGAGCCAGAGCGGTGATCGGTTGAGCGGTGCCTTCAAGATCGGCAAGCGCCAGATCCCGGTCGAGTTCCGGGCCATCGTGGCGGGCCACTCCTCGGTCCCTCACAGCCCCGGTTCGCTGGTCCGGGTGGAGATGGAGCTCGCGCGCGGGCGAGCCACCACTCGCGCGCGGGTGACACGCCAGGCCGATCATCTGCTGGCCACGGCCGATTGGAACGGCGCTCAGGTCGCGCGCCGAGCGGGTCAACTGGAGCGCTTCGACGAGATGCCTTTCCTGGCCGAGGCGTTGGACAGGACGTCTCTTGACCGCATCTTCGAGCGTGCACTCGGGCCGGCCGTAGAGCTTTCCGGCCGATGAGCGAACGGCCCGGCCGGACGGTCGTGCTGGACGATGCCGGAGCCATCGCGCAGGAGGCGGCCGACCTGCTGGTCAAGTGGGTGTCGGACGCTGTGGCGACACGGGGAGAGGCTCACGTGGCCCTGACCGGCGGTTCAGGAGCCATCGCCCTGTACGCGGCGATGCGGTCGCCCGAACGGATGGGGGCGGCACCGTGGGGGTCGGTCCATCTCTGGTTCGGCGACGAGCGCTTCGTCCCGCTCGACCACCCGGAGTCCAATGGCGGCGTGGCGCTGGGGCTGTTGCTGGGGTCGGGCCTGGCGCAGACGGAGGAGTCGATATCCTTTCCCGTGCCCGCCGAACAGGTCCATTTCGTGCCGGTGGCGGAGGCCATGGCGGCCAGCGAGGGGCCGGCAGGAGCTGCCGCTCGCTATCTGGCGCAGATCGAGTCGCTGGTCCGGCGGCGGTCCGATGGTGTGCCCGTCATCGACGTCATCCTGCTCGGCGTCGGACCGGACGGCCACACGCTTTCCTTGTTCCCGGGCACTCCGGCCCTGGCTCCGGATGCATCCCTGGTGATGGGGGTGCCCGCGCCCGACCACGTGGAGCCGCACCTGGAGCGGGTGACGCTGTCGCCGCGGCTGCTGGACGTCGCCGATAGGGTGTTGGTGATGGTCAGCGGCAGGGCCAAGGCAGGGATCGTGGCACTGGTGCTGGAGG
>JACCYW010000162.1 GCA_013696275.1 Chloroflexota bacterium
GGCCAGGGAGGGCGAGGTCATCCTGCTCGGCGCCAGCGCCTGGCGCATCGAGTCGATCGGTCATGACCGGGTCCTGGTGAGCCCAGCGCCCGGCGAGCCGGGCAAGATCCCATTCTGGAAGGGTGATGGCGTGGGCCGGCCGGTGGAACTCGGTCGTGCGCTCGGGGCGTTCACCCGCGAGATGGACGAGCTCATCATGACGGGCGCCAAAGGTAGGCAGGAAGCCGTCGCCCGGCTCAGGGAGTACCACGACCTGGACGAGCTGGCGGCGCGCAATCTGATCGCTTATCTGGAAGAGGAGCGTGAGGCGACCGGCACGCTGCCCACCGACCGGACCATCGTCCTGCAGCGCTTCCGTGACGAGCTCGGTGACTGGCGGGTGTGCCTCCTGACACCCTTCGGGGCACGGGTGCATGCACCTTGGGCGCTCGCCATCGAGGCAAGGCTGCGCGAGTCGCTCGGCCTGGACGTCCAGCCCATCTGGTCTGACGATGGCATCGTCATCCGGCTGCCAGCGACGGAGACCGCGTCGAGCTGGACCAACGACTGGGCCGACGAGGAGCCGGGTCGCTCGGCCACGACCGATCGAGCACCGGCGCAGGCTGCCGAGTCAGCCGTCCTCATCACGGCCGAGGAGATCGAGGATCTGGTGGTGGGCGCCCTGGGCGGCTCGGCTCTGTTCGCCAGCCGCTTCCGTGAGAACGCTGCGCGGGCGCTGCTCCTGCCCCGCCGGCGGCCCGGCGACAGGACCCCGCTGTGGCAGCAGCGACAGCGCTCGGCCCAGCTGCTCACGGTCGCCAGCCGCTTCGGGTCTTTCCCCATCATCCTGGAGACCTACCGCGAGTGCCTCCAGGACGTCTTCGACCTGCCCGCTCTCAAGGGCGTGCTGGGTGCCATCGAGCGGCGCGAGATCCGGGTCGTCAACGTCGAGACACGCCGCGCATCGCCATTCGCCGGCTCCCTGCTGTTCGACTACATCGCCTCGTACATGTACGAGGGCGACGCACCGGCCATCGATCGCCGAGCGCAGGCGCTGACGCTGGACCGGGACCTGTTGCGTGACCTTCTGGGGGCGGAAGAGCTGCGCGAGTTGCTCGATGCCGACGCTCTGGTCGAGTTGGAGCTGGAACTGCAGGCACTGACGGCCGAAAGGGCGGCCCGTTCGGCTGATGCCATCCACGACATGCTGCGCCGGCTTGGTGACCTGACGCCGGAAGAGGTGGCCGGGCGCGTCCGGGGCGAGGACGCCCGCTCCCGACAGCGAGCGGCTGGTGAATGGCTGGAGGCCCTGGCCGCCGACCGGCGTGCGGTCCTGGTGCGAGTGGCTGGTGAGGCACGCTGGATCGCCGCGGAGGACTCGGGTCGCTATCGGGATGCCGTCGGTGTGGTGCCCGCCCGGGGAGTGCCGGACGCTTTTCTCACCCCCACTGCGGATGCGTTGAGCGGCCTCCTAGTGCGCTGGGCGCGCCGCCACGGACCGTTCCTGAGTGCCGAACCGAGCCGTAGATGGGCCCTTCCAGAGGGCATCGTGGAGACCGCCCTGGAGCGGTTGATGGCCCAGGGCGTGCTCCTGCGGGGGGAATTCCGACCGAACGGCGTCGAGCGGGAGTGGTGCGATCCGGAGGTGCTCCGCCTGTTGCGGCGCCGCTCCCTGGCTCGCCTGCGCCGCGAGATCGAGCCAGTCGGTGTCGCTGCGCTCGGCCGCTTCCTGCCGGCATGGCAGGGTGTCGCATCGGGGCACGGAGGGCTTGAGCGGCTGGCTGAGGTCATCGCGCAACTGGAAGGCGTGCCGCTCCCGGCGAGCGTGCTGGAGCGCGACGTCCTGCCGGCCCGCGTGCGGGGCTATCTGCCGCGGCTGCTGGACGAGCTGGGCGCCGCCGGCGAGGTGGCGTGGGTGGGGCTTGGCTCGCTCGGTCGGGATGATGGACGCATCGCACTCTATCGCCCTGATCGACTCGCCCTGCTGGCGTCCGACCCCGTCGTTCGAAGCCAGGAGCAAGAGGCCCCCGGCGAGCTCGCCCTGACCATCCAGGCGCACCTCACGGCACGGGGAGCTTCGTTCTACCGTGACCTGCTCGCGGCCGTGCTTCGGGCGGCAGCCGAGGGGGGCCAGCGACCGCCCACCGAACGGGAGTTGCTCGACGCCCTGTGGGACCTGGTCTGGCGGGGCCTCATCACCAACGACACCTTCGCTCCACTGCGAGCGTTGCGCTGGCCCCGCACCGGGCGCCAGAGATCGCCCGCCCGACCGCGCATGGGTGCCTCGGGTCGGCTCGGTCCGCCAGAGGCGGCTGGCCGTTGGTCGCTCGTCAGCGACGCGCTGGCCACATCGGTCGCCCTGGCCGGGGCACGTGAACCGAGCGCCACCGAGCGGCGCCATGCACTCGCGACGCGCTTGCTGGAGCGGCACGGGGTGGTGACCCGGGACAGTGTGGCCGCCGAGGGCGTGATGGGCGGCTTCTCCGCTGTCTACGATGTGCTGCGCGAGATGGAGGAGCGCGGGCAGATCCGTCGCGGTTACTTCGTGGAGGGTCTGGGGGGCGCCCAATTCGCGCTTCCCGGGGCGGTCGATCGACTCCGCTCGGAACGCGAGGATCCCGGCGGCGTGCGCCGCAGCGAGGCGCGCACTCTGCTCCTGGCGGCGGCCGATCCGGCCTCCCCGTACGGGTCTGTGGTGCCCTGGCCGCGCCACTCGGATGACGACCGGCGACCTCTCCCCCGGGCCGTCGGCGCCTATGTCGTCCTGTACGACGGCGAGGCGGTGCTCTATCTGGAGCGCGGCGGCCGCTCCCTGCAGACGCTGCCCGCTCTCGCGACGAGCGGTGCTGCCGATGCGGCGCTCGGTGCGCTCGGTTCGCTGGTGGCTGACGGCCGGCTGCGCAGCCTGATCATCGACCGTGTCGATGGCCTGCGAGCAGCGGAATCCCCACTCCGGGATCGGCTTGCGGACGCTGGTTTCCGGCAGTCCTATCGCGGTTTCGTCCTGCGTCCGGCGGGCGCCTGAGGCGCCGGCGCGATGCCGGAGGGTGACACCCTCTTCCGGACGGCGGCCGTCCTGCGCGAGGTACTGGCCGGTCGTCAGGTCGTGGCGGCGCGCGGGCGGCCCGACGGCGTGCCGCTGGGACGGGTGGTCGGTCAGGTCGTGGACAGTGTGGAGGCCGCCGGCAAGCACCTTCTGATCGGCTTCTCAGGCGGGCTCACATTGCACACGCACCTGCGGATGCACGGGTCGTGGCATCGCTATCGTGCTGGAGAGCGGTGGCGGCGAAGCCCATCGCGGGCGGTCGCCGTCATCGAAGTGCCGGCGGCGGTGGCGGTCTGCTTCGGTGCGCCCACGGTCGAGCTCATCGACACGCGCGCGCTGGGGCTCCATCCCGCGCTGGCCGGACTTGGTCCTGATCTCAGCTCGGCTGAGCCGGACCTGGCAGAGGCTGAGCGTCGACTGACGTCCGTTTCGCGGGCCGCCCTGACGGTCGGTGAAGCGCTCCTGGACCAGACCGCCCAGGCCGGTCTGGGGAACGTCTATCGCAGCGAGGTCTGCTTCATCGAGCGGGTCGATCCGTTCATGGCGGCGGGCCGCCTGGACCGAGCGGTCGTGCGCCGGCTGCTGCGCACCGGCGCTGATCTGCTCGCCGCCAACGGATCCGGCGGAGAGCGTGTCACGATGCCCGACGCGCTGGGGGCAGCTCCGGCTGCCGCTCTGCCCGGCCGGCGCGGCCCCAGACTGTGGGTCTACGGCCGCGCCGGGCGACCCTGCCGTCGCTGCTCGACCGTCATCCGCTCGCGGGTGTCGGGCGCCCTTGCGCGGCGCACGTATTGGTGTCCCTCGTGCCAACCGGAAGACGCTGGGACACGTCCCGCGCACGCCGCTGAGTCGCCGGCGATGCTCGGATAGCGGCCGACATGAGCATCGGGCGACGTGGCCGGCCGGGATCGACGACCACGAACCGCAGCCCCACATAGAGAGGAGACACCGTGACGCTGCGCGACGCGTGGGAGAGCGAGGCGGACCACTGGCTCGCCTGGGCGCGAGCCCCGGGCCATGACAGCTACTGGCGATTCCATCGCGACCGCTTCCTGGAACTGCTGCCGGAGCCCGCTGGCCTGACCCTGGATGTCGGCTGCGGCGAGGGTCGCCTGGCGCGTGACATGACGAAACGCGGCTACGAGGTCACCGGGCTGGACGCGTCGCCGACGATGATCGGTCACGCCCAGGCAGCGGACCCGGGCGGCGACTATCGCGTGGCCGATGGGGCGAGTCTGCCCTTCGTCGATGCCTCGATCAGCCTGGTCATCGCCTTCATGTCACTCCAGGACATGGACGACATGGAGGGTGCCGTTCACGAAGCGGCGCGTGTCCTGGCGCCCGGCGGCCGCCTGTGCGTGGCGCTGGTCCATCCCATCAACTCGGCCGGGCGCTTCGAGTCGAGGACTCTGGACGCCCCGTTCGTCCTGCGAGAGTCCTACTTCCACCTCCGTCGTTACTCGATCGAGGTGGAGCGGGACGGTCTGCGGATGACCTTCAACAGCTACCACCGGCCATTGCAGGCGTACACGGCTGCGCTCGCCTCCGCAGGGCTGCTGGTCGAGCGATCGGCGGAGGTCGCGGACTCATCGGCTCCGCCCGGGGATCGCTGGCAGCGGATCCCGCTCTTCCTCCACCTGCGCGCCATCCGTGCCGGCTGAAGAGCACCAGCCGGCTGGCCGGCGGTCGACCGACCGTGATGCCAGCTGGCGCCCTCTTGTCCCATATGGGCACTCAAGAGCCATCGTCGCCGGTGACACCTCTCATGTCGTGCCACGTGAGGGCCCCGCCGTTCACCTGACCCGATGTGGCGCTCCTGAGCGGCATCCGTGGCGCACTGATGCCCATCCGACACAAACTCGCACCCTTGCCCAAGGGCCCTTGCCCAAGGGCGCTCGCCCAGGGCCCGCCGCGACGCACGCGGCCATCAGCCCAGGCCCAGGAAGTCGCGCAGGCGCATGCCGGCCATCCGGCGGGCGTCGGCGGCCGGCGCATCCGACGTGCGGAGACGTCGCCAGCCGGCCCGCAGGCGGACGCCCGCATCGGTCGCCAGCTCGCGCAGGCTCTGGA
>JACCYW010000365.1 GCA_013696275.1 Chloroflexota bacterium
CGAGGGTGGTGCCAGGGAGGTGCGCTTGAAGCCGTACGGCCGCTGCGATCACATCCTCCCAGGCGGGCTCGGCGACAGCCGGACGTCCTCGGACGGCGCGATGCACACGCTCGAGCGGACCGACCGGCTCGGCGGGCCCGACCAGCTCGATGCGTCCGCCCATGGCGTCTGCCAAGCGCTCCACGCGCGCCATCGACGGCATGGTGTGGCCGCGTTCGATGCGGCTGATCTCGCTCTGCGGGATGCCTGATCGCTGCGCTAACGCAGCCTGGCTCATCTCCGCCGACCGGCGCATCTCAGCCAGCCGGCTGCCCAGGGTACTGGCGATGGAGCGATCCATGTGATCGTCACGATGCGCCATCACTCATATCATGTCAAGGTGACGGCCGCCGGGTATCATCCGCTGGTGCCCGATGGAACCCGCCAAGAGCGAGCCATGTCCGTGGAGCACGCGACCCCCACGATAGAGTCGACCCCGGCGCCGCCCCACGAGCGGCCTGCCACGCCGCAGGCGCGCCAGGCAAAGTTGGATGCCATCGCCGCCGAGGTCCGCGTCTGCACCCGCTGCCGGCTCGCGGCTTCCCGGACCAACGCGGTGCCGGGCGAGGGCCATCCCGACACGGAGGTCCTGTTCGTGGGGGAGGGGCCTGGTTTCAACGAGGATCAGCAGGGTCGGCCGTTCGTGGGAGCGGCCGGCAAGTTCCTGACCGAGCTGATAGAGAGCGTCGGCTGGCGGCGTGAAGAGGTCTTCATAACCAACGTCGTCAAATGCCGTCCGCCGGGCAACCGCGACCCTGGACCGGACGAGATCGCTGCCTGTGCGCCGTATCTGGAGCGCCAGATCGAAGCACTCGATCCCGCACTCGTAGTCACGCTGGGCCGGTTCAGCCTTCAGACGTTCCTGCCGGGCGCTCGCATCGGTCAGGTCCACGGCACCATGCGACCGGCCGACCCGTCCGCCGGCAAGACGGGACGGAGCGCATACGCCATGTATCACCCGGCGGCGGCCCTGCGCGCGGGCGCGCTGCGCACGACCCTCCAGCAGGACATGTGCGGTGTCCCGCGCGCCTTGATCGAGGCGCGTCATGGCCAGATCGCCGCTGAGCTTCCGCCACAGCTTCCGCCCGACTCACGGCCGGCCCCGGACGCGATTCCCGGTCGGCTGCCCATCGATGAGCCGCCGCCATATGCCCCTGACCCGGATCCCGAACCGATGCCCATCGATGACCCGCTCATCGATCCACAGCCCATGCCCGCACCGGTGCCCGCCATGAGCGCTGCTCGCGGTCCCTCCGAGGACGACCAGCTGAGCTTGTTCGTATGACCATCGCGCGTGACAACGGAGCGGCTCCCGACGGCACCATCCTGCGCATCATCCCGCTCGGCGGAGTGGGAGAGATCGGCAAGAACATGACCGTCATCGAGTACGGCAACGACATCGTGGTCATCGATGCGGGCCTCATGTTCCCCGAGGAGGGGATGTTCGGCATCGATCTGGTGGTGCCCGATGTGACGTACCTGCGCGAACGCAAGGAGATGGTGCGCGCATTCCTCATCACCCACGCCCACGAGGACCATGTCGGGGGGCTGCCCTACGTGCTGCCCACCTTTCCGGGCGTCCCGGTCTACGCCTCCACCCTGGCGCGCGGGTTGCTTGGCAACAAGATCAAGGAGCACAAGCTGCGCAACAACCCGCTGCTTGCGCTGGAGGCTGGCGGCTCGGTGGAGTTGGGCCCGTTCACGGCCACCGCGTTCCGCATCGGGCACTCCATCCCGGACGCCATGGGCATCTGCCTGCGAACACCACTCGGCAACATCGTCCACACCGGCGACTTCAAGTTCGACCACACGCCGGTGGACGGCAAGCTTTCCGACTTCCATATGCTGGCCGGCTTCGGGGCGGAGGGTGTCCTGTGCCTGATGTCCGACTCCACGCGGGCGGAGAACCCAGGCTATACCCCTTCCGAGCGGACGGTCGGCGAGGCTTTCCGCGAGATGATGGAGGGGCTCGACGGCCGGGTCATCGTGGCCACATTCGCCAGCAATATCGCGCGCATCCAGCAGGTCTTCGATGCGGCCGAGACATTCGGCCGCAGCGTGGCGGTCATCGGCCGTTCCATGGAGCAGAACACGCGCATCGCATCAGAGCTTGGGTACCTGCGCTATCCAGCGACGCAACTGGTACCCAAGGATCGCATCCGTGATGTCCCTGACGACAAGCTGGTCATCGCCACGACGGGAGCCCAGGGTGAGCCGATGGCCGGCCTGGCTCGGATGGCCAACCGTGACCATCGCTACGTGGAGATCCAGGCGGGCGACACCGTCATCGTCAGCGCCAGCCCCATCCCGGGCAACGAGGAGATGGTCGGGCGGACCATCGACAACCTGTTCAAAGCGGGCGCGAACGTCTATTACCACGCCATCCGACGGGCGCATGTCTCTGGCCACGGCAGCCAGGAAGAGCTGAAGCTGATGCTCAATCTGACCAAGCCACGCCACTTCATCCCGATACACGGCGAGTTCCGGATGCTCGTCCAGCACGGTCGGCTGGCCGCCGAGGTGGGCGTCGCCCCGGAGAACATCTTCATCATCGAGAATGGCCAGCCCATCGAGTTCCTACCGGACGGCTCCGCTCGCCGCGGCGCCAGGGTCGAGTCGGGCTATGTCTTCGTGGACGGCCTTTCGGTCGGGGAGGTCGGTGACGTCGTCCTGCGTGACAGGCGCGCCCTGGCCTCGGATGGCATGTTCCTGGTCGTCGTCACGGTCGATAAGCAGACGGGCAATCTGGTCGGTCCGCCCGAGATCGTCACCCGCGGCTTCGTCGCGGAGGTGGATGCCGCGCTACTGGCCGGAGCGATCGACCGGATCTCGCGATCGATAGAGAACCCGGGCGAACACACCAGTGAGATCGGGCTGCTCAAGGCTCAGATCAAAGACGGCCTTTCGCAGTACCTGTATGAGCGCACCAAGCGTCGGCCGATGGTCCTGCCCGTCGTCATGGAGGTGTAGCGCATGGCCAAAGCGCGCCGCACCCCGACATCTCGCACATCTCGCCGAAGGTCGACCGGGAGCGTCCGAGCGCCAGCCCTGGGCGTCGGCCCGCAGCCCATCCGCTCGCTCGTCGGAGTCGTGCTCATCGTGCTTGGCGCAGTCACGGCCATCGCCCTGCTCCTGCCTCAAGCGGGCCTACTGAACAGGTTGGTGGACGACATCCTGCGGCCGCTGTTCGGGCAGGGCGCCTGGTTGCTTGCCGTGCTCCTGCTGCTCGGCGGCATCTTCG
>JACCYW010000192.1 GCA_013696275.1 Chloroflexota bacterium
ACCTCCGAGAGCACATGCGATGAGAAGAAGACCGTGCGCCCCTCCCGGCGGAGACCATCGAGCACGGCATAGAAAGCGCGCTGCATCAACGGATCGAGGCCCTCCGACGGTTCGTCAAGGATGGCCAATTCCGGGTCATGCTGGAGGGCCTGGATGATGCCGATCTTCTGGCGCATGCCGCGCGAGTAGTCGCGCACCGGTCGCCGCAGCGTCGCCGCGGAGAGCTCCAGGCGCTCCACGAGCTCCGCTCGTCGCGGCGCCCCACGCCCATACAGGTCGGCCAGATAGTCGAGCAGCGACTCGCCCGTCATCGTGTCATACAGGGCGATGCCGCCAGGCAGGTAGCCGACACGGCCGCGGATGGCGACCGAGTCGCTGACCGCGTCGCGGCCCAAGACTTGGGCGTTGCCAGCGCTCGGGTGGAGGAACCCGAGCAGGAGCCTGATGGTCGTACTCTTGCCAGCTCCGTTGGGACCCAGGAACCCGAATATCTCGCCCTCGCGGACCTCGATGGTCAGGTCATCCAGGGCAGCGACAGTGCCGCCCGCCCGGCCCAGTCCGCGGCCGACTCCGTACGTCTTGGAGAGCCCGTGGGTAACGATGGCGGCCGGACCGCCTATCACCGAAAGGTGCCTACAGGTCGTGCGAGCGTCGTCGCACCAACCACCAACCGACTGGCAAAAGGCCGGCCGCGACAGCCACCTTCAGGATGTCGCCCGGGATGAACGGGAAGAGGCCGAAGGTCATGGTCTGCCCGATCGTCAACCCTGCCGAGATGGCCAGCCAGGGCAGGCCGATGACATAGATGGCCGCGTTCGCCACCAGCAGCGCCGCGGCCGAACCCCGCAACGTCCGATCCCAGCCGTGCTCGGCCAGCGTCCCGCAGATGGACCCTGCGAGCAGGAAGCCGACCAGGTAGCCACCGGTCGCGCCCAACACGATGCGCCCGCCGCTGACCGAAACGATGGTATCCAGGCCGGCCGCATGGGCTCCGGTCGAGTCGACCGCGAAGACGGGTAGACCCACTACTCCCAGACCGACGTACAGCAGGGACGCTGCCAGGCCGCGCCTGAAGCCGAGCGTGGCGGTCGCGAACAGAACGGCGAAGGTCTGCAGCGAGAAGGGCACATACGGGTTGGCCGGCAGATAGATGCCCGGCAGCTGGACCTGCGGGATGGAGAACGAGACGTACGCGCCAGCGACCATGAACAGGGCCCCGGCCACCACAAGGACGAAGCTTCGCTGCCAAGCCGAGGCTCGCTCGCCGACACGGATGGGGACGAAGAAGTCCCCCAGCGTCACGCCATGCTCGAACGGCGGCAGACGGCGCAATCGCGTGGCGAGCATCAGCAGCGATGCTAGCAGCCCACGACTCCCCGCGAGGCACGGCCTCGGGTACGATGATCGCTCGCGGTGGCCTTAGCTCAACCGGCAGAGCATCGGAATGTGGATCCGAAGGTTACGGGTTCGACCCCCGTAGGCCACCCCATCGTTTCGCTCTCATCAAGCACGAAACGGGCGTCCCATAGGAACGCCCTGTCGCGGGGCGCGCGCTCCTCAGCGGCGGCGTCCGCCGGACGGCGCGATGATGGCCAGCAGGAAGCGAACGATGACCGCGCCGACGAAGGCGACGGCGACGGCGGCGATGAAGCCGACGGTCTGGTTGACATCGAAGAACTCGCGGGCGATGTATCCGCCCAGTAGACCGCCCAGGATCCCGATGAGGATGTTGGGCAGGCAGCCCCTGGCCGTGCGATCACCGAACACGAAGCCTGACAACGCGCCGGCGATGAGTCCGACGATGATCCAGCCGACCAGATCCATCTGGGGCACCGCTCCACCTCCTTCATCCGAACCCTAGCAGGCCAGTAGCCCTGATGGACCGCTGCCCGGTTCGATGCTTCCGTGGACGGCACGTCCGCGCTGATGGGCGGCTGGAGGATCGAGCCCCGGTCACCCGTGTTCACCGTCCGCCTGCGCAGCCTGGCTTGCGGTCTCCAGCGGGAGCCGACGGGCCGCCGCGCGCAGCGCTTCGAGCGGAAGCGATGCGGAGGCTCGAACCGCCGTTACGCTTGGCCACGTACATCGCCGCGTCAGCCGCGGCCAGTAGCTCGGCCGGGGTCCGGCCATCGGTCGGGTAGATGGCCAGTCCGGCGCTGGCGCCCACCTGGACCCCACTCCTGTCCGACATCTGATGGCAGTGGCCCTGAACACCTTCGATCACGCGCCGGGCGACAGCCCTGGCCTGCCGCGCGTCCGTATCTGGCATCAGCACCACGAACTCATCGCCTCCATATCTCGCCACGATGTCGCTCTCGCGCACCGCCAGCCGCAGCTCATTCGATATCGCCGCCAGGACCCTGTCACCGTCGCCATGCCCGTAGCGATCGTTGACACTCTCGAAGCCATCGAGGTCGATCATCAGCAGACTGAACGGGGCGTCGGTGCGGGCGGAGCGAGCCGTCTCCTGCTGGAGTCTCTCCTGAAGGTATCGGTGGTTGTTGACGCCGGTCACCTGGTCTACATCCGCCACCCGGCGCAACTGATGGACCAGTCGGACGTTCTCCAGCACAGGCCCGGCGAGGTTGGCCATGGTTCGGTAGCCATCGAGTTCGTCGGCGCTAAGGGCACGCGCTGCCCTGGTCCAGGCCAGCTCGACGAGGCCGACCGTCCGGCCACCCGCCAGCAGGGGCAGGAGGAGCGTACGTGTGCCGGGGATACGAAGCACTCGAGCCACACGCGCTTCGGGACGGTTGGTCGCCTGGATGACTTGCGACTGGGCCTCGCGCAGGACCTGACGGGTGATGGGCGACGCGAGGACGTCAAAGTGGGTCTCGGCCACCTCCACACCGTGGGAGCCGATGCTGCGCAGCTCCGCGGTCGCCTCGTCCCAGCGCGAGATCACGCAACCGTCAGCACCGGCGGCGCGGGCGAGCTTCTGAGCGAGCAGTGCTGCCAGCGTCGGCTCGTCGTCGGCTTGGGCGTAGCTGCGACTGATGTCCAGCATCGCGTTCAGCTCGCAGACCATGCGCTCGCGACTGGCCAGCAGCCGCGCGTTCTCGAGCGCCACGGCCGCCTGGTCTGAGAGGATCTGGACGACGCGCAGATCGTCCCCGTCGAAGCGATCCACGCCCAGCTTGGAGAGGGCGATGACACCGGTCACCTGACCCTGGTCACGGAGAGGGACCAGCAGCATCGACTCTTGGACCACATCGGGCGTGCCCGGTACATCAAGGGTCCGCGGATCGCGACTTGCATCGGCCACGATTAGCGGCTCACCGTGCTGCACGACCCACCCGGTCAAGCCCTCCCCACCCGGACGCGAAGGCCGTCAGCGGTCTCTCCAGCGTACTCGGGCCGCTCGCTGCGGAAGGCGATCGGCTCCAGCGTCACGCTGTCGTCGGCGATGACATAGACGCGCGAGTTGTCGTAGTCGATGACCTGGCGCGTTTCGACGCAGATGGCCGTGGCGACCTCCTCGAGGGTGCCCAGTCGCGTCAACTGGGCACTCACGCGCTGGATGGCCTCCAGCCGCCGGGTCCAGATCGTGGAGCGCGGCTGGAGCCCGAGCGCAGTCACATCACGGCCAGTTGTCGAACGTACACGCGAGCAAGGGCACGGTCGGCCAGGGAGGATCCCTCATCACCCTGGCGTCGAAGCACCAGGACGCCACCGTGAGCGTCCGGGACGCTCACCATCAAGGGTGCTCGCTCGTCCGAGGCGGCCGTCCTTCGCTTCCTCAGTCCGCGTCGCGCTGAGCTGGCGGGCACGGTCCGTGCCACAGACTGGGAGTACGCCTTCACCGTCGTCGAGCAAGAGCTCAGCGCCGCCATCCGCGCCAGTGGCAGAGACGATGGTCTCGAGCAGTGGTCCGATACCGCCGCCCTTACCCTCCATCGGCTATCACGCGTGGCACTCTCCAAGTCACGGATCGCCTAGATGTGATGCTCGTAGCTGGTGTGGTCTGGCGCATCGTCCGCACCAGGAAGACCACGGCACCCAGTCCGATGAGCAGGTCGCCGATGCTGAAGACGTTGGCCAGCGGGAGAGGACGGGGAAAGACCATCGTGTCGCCGAGGAATGGCAGGGCGGTCCCCGCCCCAGCCAGAGCCGAGTTGGTGAACGAGTCAACGCCTATCACCGGCCGGCCGGTGAGGGCCACCACTGCCGCCGGATCAGCCGGCATCTGGCCTCCATTGGCGACTATCGCGGCAAGGTTGAACAACGCGCCAGCACTGATGACGGACATCCCCGCAGCCGAGATGTTGCGCACTATGACAAGCAGCACGACCGCTGTCGACGCGACATAGAGCCCCGGGCCGGCATGGCCCACCTGGCTCGCGAGTGGCTCGGAGAACAGCGCCAGCTGGAACAGGAGACCGGTCACGGCGACCGGCCCCCACTGGAACCGGGCGTTGGCCAATGGGGCGATCCGGCCACCGGCAAGGAGCCCCACCAGAAGGCCGAGAGGGATGGCGTAGAGAAGTAGCATCGGTCGCGTTCGACGACCTCCGGACGATAGGAACGGCGCGCCGCGATGGCGCGCCGTTCGAAAGATCGATGGCGGCTCGAGGGATGGCCGGTCAGGCCACCCCTCTGGGGCTGCCGCTGACTAGAGGTTCCACCGGAAAGGTGCCGCCACGACCAGGACGAACGAGGCCAGGACTGACAGCCGGAACGCGAGCGAAGCAAATCGAGACATGTGACGTCTCCCTTGGGCTCTTGGGCTTGGGGCCCGCAGGCATCGAACCGCTCGGAGGGCTCGGGGCCGGGTCCATCCCGGCACCGCCGATGCTAGGACTCGCAGTCCGGCTCGGCCTATGGCACTGAGGTACTAGCGCGGCCGGGAGTTGGATGCACGCCGCGACGCGCGGTCTTGTGCGGTCTTGTGCGGTCTTGTGAGGTCTTGTCCAGACGGGAGCGTTAGCGGGCGATGCCATACTCGGTGGCGTGGATGACGCGGAGCTCATCGAGACGAGCATCGGCTCGCAGCTCATCCACCGCGGTGGCTACCTCACGTTCCGCGTCGACACGGTCGTTGATGCGCTGGGCAAAGAGCATCACCGAGATGTCGTCGAGCACCCGGGAGCGGTCGCCATCGTGGCCCTGGTCGGACCGGATGTGCTGCTGGTGCGCCAGTTCCGAACCCCGGTCGGGCGGATCTGCCTCGAGATACCGGCCGGCACACTCGACCGCCAGGCCGACGGGTCGGTAGAGGATCCCAGCCTGGCTGCGCCACGGGAACTGGCTGAGGAGACCGGTCACCGCGCCGGCGTGTGGCGGCTGCTCGGCCGCTTCTACACCGCACCGGGATTCGCTGACGAGGAGATGCACCTCTTCCTGGCGACCGAGCTGGAAGCCATACCCGGCTATGCCGGGCCGGACACGGATGAGCGACTTCATGCCCTCCGGGTACCCTGGCGACGAGCTGTCGAGATGGCCGAGGAGGGCCTCATCGACGATGCCAAGTCGCTGGTCGGCCTCTTCTGGCTGGCGCGACTGGTCGAGCGCGGAGAGATACTCCCGGTCTGATCGACGGCCAGCCTCAGGGCCAGGTGAAGGTGGCACTCAGGAAGAGCGCCTCGTCGTCCACCTCGACCGCGTTCTGCAGCCGAAAGCGATAGGCGCTACCGGGACTCACCGGGACCTCGCGCGTCACCGCCTGATCCTCGGCCGTGATCTGGTCCACCTGCGCACCGGCCTCCTCCACGACGGTCATGCTGAACGGCCGGACGGCATCCCAGGATGCCTGCACGACCGATGAGCCCGCGACCGAGGTGCGCAGCGTGACGTCCACCCCGTTGTAGGGACCGAACTCCGTCCCCTGGAAACGAAAGCCAGCGATGCTCAGCCGTGGCGCAGCCGAGGGAAAGGCCACCGTCACATCGACCGGCGAAACCTGGGATGACGTGCCGATCAGCGTCGCCGTCCAGATGGTCGGTCCGGTGGTGTCCGTGGTTGCCTCCATCAGGCCACCCCCCGACGTCTGGCATCGACTCCCCTGCTGCCCGTCCGGGCCTTGGCCGAGGCAGATCTCGACCGTCCCGGAAGCCACCTCGGCCAGGCTGAGACTGACCGAACCCGGCCCCTGCTGCTCGAAGGTGATGGTGCGTGCGACCGGTGATTCGCTGGCGGCTCCGTCCAGCCCGATGTCCGCGAAACTGGCCGTGGCCATCGATGAGCCCGGCCCGGGCGCGGTCGAGATGGAGGCTCCCGGGATGGACGTGCCGGGGATGGAGGCTCCCGGGATGGATGCGCTGGCCTGCGCCGAGTCCTGGGTCGGCACGCCAGACGGGCTGCCCGGCGACGCTGCCATGCTGGCCCCTTGGCTGGAGGCCGCCAAGTCGCCCGCGGACCGATGGGCTGTCCCGTTCGCAGGGACAAGGATGACGGCGGCAGCCAAGACCACGAAAGCGGCGGCGAAGAGGACACCGGCGAGTAGCGCACCCAGGCCGAGCCGCGAGCTGCGACCACGGTCGCCAGTCAGCAAGGGATCCAGAGAGGCACGGCCAGCCCCGCGGTCAGCTCAGTCGTGAGAGTGCGTCGCGATAGAGCCGAGAATCGGGCGCCAGAGCCACCGCCAGGCGGAGGTGTGTCCGAGCCTCGACACGGCGACCGACCTGCTTGAGAGCCTGACCAAGGCCGAAGTGCCCGTAGGCCGCCGAGGGATCGATATCCAACAGCTCCTCGAAGGCCCCTACGGCACGCGCATGTTGGCCGCTGTTGTAGTACGCGCGGCCGAGCGCCTCTACTATCGAGCCCTTGCGCGGCTCCAGGTGGGTGGCCCGCTCGAGGACCACGGCGGCTTGGGCGAAGTGCCGCCGACGCATCAGGGCCTGGCCCCGCTGCAGCAGGCTGTAGGCCGTCTCGCGCTCCGCGAGCGACTCCAGGACGCCCTCGTCGGTCGGGTCGCGATCCTTGCTCTCCATCCCCGCCATGCTGCCACGGCTCTCCGCCGAACGTCGGAGAGACCCTGATCAGGCGGCTCGCCAGGCCGCCAGATCGATGGGCTCCAGTCGCGCGCTCACAGTCCTGCCCGGGATGCGGCCTCGCTTGGCGATGGGCTGGCCATCGATCTCCTTGAGATCACCCGTGAAGTCGATGGGGGTCGCGCCACTGATGTAGCCGCCGACCGCGAATGAGTCGACCGGTGCGCCGGCGTCGCGGAAGATGCGGATGCGCTCCGGGTCCAGACCGCCGCTGACGATGATGCGCACGTGATGGAAGCCGGCCTGATCCAGCCGGGCTCGTATCTCCAGGACGAGCGCCGGCGTCACCCGGCCGCGCTCGGCGGGTGTATCCAGGCGTATCCCATACAGCCGGTCACCGAGCGCGTGAGCCACCCGGAGCGCCTCTTCTGCCTCGTCCTTGAACGTGTCGACCAGGACGATGCGTGGCACCTCCGGCGCAAGCACCCGGTCGAAGGCCAAGGCGGCCTTGACCGTGTCACCGAAGACAAGGACCAGGGAATGGGGCATGGTGCCGGTCGGGCTCAGCCCCGCCAGGCGGGCGCCGGCGGGCGTGGAAGCGCCGACACATCCGCCGACGATGGCTGCGTAGTCGAGCGTGTCGGTGATCTCCGGGTGGACATGTCGAGCGCCGAAGCTGATGACCGGTTCAGGTGCCGCCGCCAGGACACAGCGGTGGGCGGCCGTGGCCCAACCTGTCGACTGGGCGATCATGCCCAGGATGGCCGTCTCATAGAGCCCGAAGCGACGATATCGGGCGCAGATGCGAAGGACGACCTCCTTGGCTTCGAAGCTGTCGCCGTCCGCGAGAGCCTCCACGAGTGCCTCACCGGGCGGTGTGTCGTGCAGCACATGGGCCAGCAGCATCTTGGCCTCGTCCACTCCGCACAGGATCCCGGACTGGCGCGAGAAGACCTCCATGACGACGAGCGGATCAAGCCCCTCGGCGGCCAGGATCTCATCGGCGCGGGCGAAGTAGACATCGGCCGAATCGCCCGTCAGGATCTCCCGCGACGGACGCCGGCGCTGCAAGACGACCTGTCCCATACCTCTCGAACTAGCGAGCCGCTCCAGCGCGAGCGTCGGCGGAGTGTAGCTCAGGCAGGGCGGGCGAAAGCTCAGCGATGGCGGCGGGATAGCGATCGAACAGCGCCGCCTGACGCGAAGGTCGCGCCGGCGCCGGAGCCTTATCCGCACCCGGCCACAACCAGCGCACCGAGTCATCCAGCAGCAGGTCGCACAGCGCCAGCAGCCGGGCGACCGCCGATCCAAGGGCATCGCGGTCGAGTCGCTCGATGGGCACCTCCGATATGAGGACCGGCCGTTCGTCCTCGCTGAGGGCGAACTTGGCGAAGGGGAACTCGTCGTTCCAGCGCAGGAACCGCCGGTAGGAGACACGAAACGAGTCGTTCAGTGGCGGCGCGTAATGGACCCAGCAGATGAGCCCCACGCTCTCATCGACGATGAGCGTCATCCGGATGTCTTGACGGCGCCGTCCGTCGAGTATCAGATCGCGACTGATGATGCCTTCGCGCTCCGCCCGCTCGACCGGTTCCATGCCCAACTCGACGAGCCACCCGTCCAGTCGCTCGACCACCACCTAGGCCTTGGAGCCACCCGCTGCAGAGGCCACGGCTATGGGACCGACGACCAGCGTCGGCCGCGGTGCGCCTCCGCGCCGGACCGTACCGCCCGTCCGCACTGACCGTGCGCCGCGGAAGTCGGCCGGTCGGACCTCCTCGTCGATGCGCACATTGCGTCCGATGCGCACGCCGGCAGGGACGACAGCGCGTTTGCCGATGACCGTGATACCAGAGGTCAGCCGTTCCGGTTCGTCCTCGTTGGGCCCTTCGTTGGCGCCCATACCGACCACCGCATTAGGCCCGATGGAGACCCCTTTGTCGATGATGGCGTGATCGACCACCGCACCGGCACGGATGACGCTGTCGAACATGACCACGCTGTCACGGACGATGGCCCCGGGATCGACCCGCACACCAGGCGAGAGCACCGAACGCTCGACCGTCCCGGCGATCTGGCAGCCGTGGCTGATGAGGCTGCGATGGACGTTCGCTGTCGGCCCGATGCGCGCCGGCGCCCGCTCCTCAGAACGAGTGTGGATGAGCCACTCGTTGTCATACAGGTCGAGCGATGGGTGGTCATCGAGCAGCTCCATGTGCGCTTGCCAGTAGCTCTCGATGGTGCCGACGTCCTGCCAGTAGCCATCGAAGTGATAGCCGAAGACACGCGCGCCGCCAGCCAGCATGGCCGGGATGACGTGCTTGCCAAAATCGGTCCTGCCCTCTGTCAGCCACGTCGTGAGTGTCCGCTTGGTGAAGACGTAGATGCCGAGGCTGGCCAGGTCGCTACGAGGCTGTCGCGGCTTCTCCTGCCAGTCGCTGACCTCGCCACTCTCGCTGACGGCCAGCACCCCGAAGCGATGGGCTTCGCGCAGGGCGACGCGCTTGACGGCGACGGTGACATCCGCCCGGCGACGACGATGGGCCTGGATGAAGGGCTGGTAATCCATCTTGTAGATGTGGTCACCGGCAAGGACGAGGATGGTATCGGCGGGATGCTGGACCAGCGACCCCAGGTTCTGGAGGACCGCATCGGCGGTGCCGCGATACCACTCGGTCGGCCTTCCCCGGGCGATGTACGGCTGCATCATCCGGATGCCTCCGGTCGACCGGTCCAGGTCCCATGGCCGCCCGGCACCGATATGGTCGTTGAGGGAGCGTGGGTCGTACTGGGTGAGGACCATGACGTCATCGATGTCGGAGTTGACGCAGTTGCTGAGCGCGAAATCGATGACCCGGTACTTGCCCGCGAACGGCACCGCCGGCTTGGCACGGACGGCCGAGAGGAGCGAAAGGCGCTCGCCTTCACCACCCGCCAGGATGACCGCCAGCACCCGTTTCACAGGAAGATGCTACACGGCGGCGGTCACGGGCTCCGAGTGGATCTTCCTTCGACTTGCTTCTTCCCACGGAGCGGATCCTGGAGGCCGACGAGCAGTCTGGATCCGGGCATCCGACCCGCCCTCAGGTCATCCGACCCGCTCATGTCATCCACCCGCCTCAGGTCCATCTCGCGTCAGACGGGCATCGTAGAGCCATGATCATGCGCGATGGTTCTCGCTTCGTGTCACTTGCGTTGCGCAAAGCACGCATGACGAAGTGTGGGCCCGAAGGGGGCGGCGACCGTGGCGCGCACCTGCCCATCCGGCGCAAGATGCTCGCCGCCTCGTCCCGGTGCGGCTACCAGCGGACTCGGCCGACTCGATCGGAGGGCCTGGCCATCCAGGCTAGACAGGCGGTCGAGCCTGCTCGTTGACCGGGGCGTCGAGCTGAGACCGCTTACAGGAGGCTGCGCGGGTCGATGTCAGAGCCGCCCCGCAGCACCTCCCAGTGCAGGTGGGCGCCGGTGCTGTTACCGGTGTTACCCATGTAGCCGATGACCTGGCCCTGGCGGACCCGACTGCCCTGTCTGACGCCGGGCGCGTAGCGCGGTTGGAGATGCGAGTACCAGGTCACCAGGGAGCTGGCATGGCCGATCGATATGACCCACGCGCGATCGCGGCTCGAGTCGTAGGGGTTGTAGCCGGCGAAGGCGACGACGCCTGCCGCGGCGGCGCGGATGAGCGTGCCCTCTCCGTTGGCGATATCGATGCCGTCGTGGAAGTGGGCGCAGCTACCGCGGCGCGGTTCGAGGTAGAAACCTGTGCAACCGTATTCCTGGGTCACATAGCCAGCGGTCGGCCAGTCGAGCGGGCCATCCCGGCGCGGCGGTCGCGGCGCTGGTGGCGGCCGTGACGCCGGCTGCTGCGGCGGCTCCCCTTGCTCGTCAGGCTCCGCTTGTTGCTCCTCCCGCTCTTCTCGCTGTTCGTCACGCTTGGCTTGCTCCTCGCGTGCCTGGCGCGCTTCTCGGCGCTGTCGCGCGCGCTCCAGCGCCTCGCGGCGTTGCGCGCGCTCCTCGATACGGCGCTGACGCGCCAGCTCCAGACGACGCTCGCGTGCCTCGGCGCGCCGTTGCGCCTCGGCCACGAGTCCCGCTATCTGCCCGCGCAGGGCATCCTCATCGGCCTGCGTCTGGGCGATGACCGCCTGGGCGTCACCCTGGTCGCCGACTATCCGTTCGAACTCGTCCTGCTGGGCAATGCGCAGCCGCCTGGTCCGTTCCTCCATGGCGGCTAGACGTCGGCGTGCCTCGCCCAGCCGCGCCTGCTCCTCGCGGAGGACGCCCTCCGCGGCCACCGTCTCGAGGCGCAGCTGATCGGTCTCGGAGCGCGTCTCAAGCGTCACCTGACGGAGAGCGTCGAGCGACGCCTGGTCTTCCTGGATGCGTCGCGCGAACTGGGCATCCTGCTCACCGAAGCGCAGGTGCGCGTCGACCCCGACGATAACGTCGCTGAACGAGCTCGATGCCAGGATCTGCTCCAGCAGGCTGGTCTGGCTGGTCCGATAAGCGACCACCAAGCGCTCGCCCAGCACACGCCGTCGATCTGCCAGATCAAGCTCGCCCTGGGCGATCTCGGCCTCCAGTCGGATGATGATCTGGTCGAGCTCATCGAGCTCGAGCACAAGGGCGTCGTGCCGTGCCTCCACCCGGGCCAGCGCACTCGTCGCCCGCTCGATATCGCCACGAAGGACCGTCTGGTCAGCGTTTACGCCATCGAGTGCCTTGGCCGAGCTATCAAGCGCCAGCCCGGCCAGGCCACGGTCCGCGCGCAGGTCCCTGAGCAGGTCGCGCTGATGCTCGATGGCAGCCAGGAGCTCCTGCTGACGCTCGCGGCCAGCTGAGATACGGTCGCCAAGTCCGTTCGCGCTGACCGACAGCGGCGCCAGCGGCGATGCTGAGGGGCCGACGAGCGGTAGCGTCAGAAGCAGGGTCAGGACGACCATTGCGGCTCGGGTCCTGTTGCGTTCGCCCATCAGGTTCCGGCCATCCCCAAGCGTCTCCCTCCACGGCATCCCAGGCATCCACGATCCAGGCCGGAACGGCACTCCGTCCGAGCCGGCGGCACGGCTGCTCGGACGTGATCCGGCTTCAGTCAGGATGATAGGCGGGCCGGCGGGTCTCGGCTTGCCCGATCCGCACCTCGACGGCCGCCGGACTGCCGTCAGGGCAAGAGCATGGCGATGACGCCGGCGGCGATGAGGATGGGCCCGAACGGTATCGCGCTCCGCAGCCCGATCCGGCGGGTCAAGATGAGCGCCACCAGCAGGACCGATGAGAGGGCTGAGGCAAGCAGGAAACCGGCGAAGAGGCGACTGATGCCGCACATCAAGCCCAGGCTCACAGCCAGCTTGACGTCGCCCATACCGAGCCCGCCACGTAACAGTCGGTCGGAAACGAGGAGCAAAGCCGGCGCGGCGACGCCGGCGACAAGGCCGCTCGCGACGCCCAGCTCCTTGCCCGACAGCAGGGGATCCCAACCCAGCAGGAGCACGATGGCTGAGTAGCCCATCAACGGGAAGGTGATGAGGTCGGGCAGGAGCCGCTGGTCCAGATCGGTCGCCAGCAGCACCATCAACGCACAGAGGAAAAGCCCCAGCACCAGGAGGTCGCGCGGCTCGCTCCAGCGAGCAAGGAGTGCGGCGAAGGCAGCGCCTGCGCTCAGCGCCACGGCGGCCGTCCGCCAGTCGACACGACGCACATCCCCGCCCCGGTGGTCCGGCCAGCGCGCGGCGAGCCGGTCAGCGAATGCACCGAGCATGAGGCCGGAGGTGGCGGCCACCAGGGCGGCGATGGGCATCAGTCTGGGAAGCTCGCGAGGGGCGTGCGCGAGGTGCGGCGCTCGGTCATCAGGTCGGAGTCTCGCTTGCCCACCGCCCCGCGGTCCAGCCGAACGATGGTCCTGAGTGCACCTCAGGCTGGCGGTGCTCGGTTCGGCCAGCACGTCAGGCCCAGGCCCGGCGCCGGCCATTACATGCCCGCGAGTGCCAGCTCCACGAGCGTCGCGTGCGAGACACCCGTCGCGCCTCTCGCTGCCCACGGCGTGTTCTTGCGCAGGTAGGCGGTGCCCGCGATGTCGAGATGGACCCACGGACGGGTCACGAACTCGCGCAGGAACAGGCCGCTCTTGACGAGCGATCCCTCCGCCCCGGAAGAGTTCTGGAAGTCGGCGTACCAGCTCTCCATGTCGGCCCGATACTCGTCGATCAAGGGCATCTGCCAGTAGCGCTCGCCTTGGCGCGCGCCGGCCGCCGACACCTCGTCCCACCACTCCTGGGGAGCCCCGAAGCCGCCTGTGACAGCCTTGCCGAGGGCACGCTCGACCGCCCCGGTCAGCGTCGCTACGTCGACCAGATGGGTGGCCCCTTGTCGCTCCGCCCAGGTAAGGGCGTCGCCAAGGATGAGCCGCCCTTCGGCATCGGTGTTGTTGACCTCGACGACCTTGCCGTTCAACGCGCGGACCACGTCGCCGGGTCGCGTGGAGTGAGGACCGGGCATGTTCTCGACGGCCGGTGCCACGGCCATGATAGGTAGGCCAGGTGCCAAGCGCGCGATGGTGTCGATGGCCGCCAGCACCGTACACGCACCGGTCTTGTCCATCTTCATCTCTTCCATCCGGTCGGCCGGCTTGATGCTGATGCCGCCCGAATCGAAGGTGACGCCCTTGCCGACCATGGCCAGCAGGCGCCCCTGCGAGTCGGTCTGCCCTGTCTTGCCCGACCGCAGGCCGATGAAGCGGGACGGGTTGTCGCTGCCCCGCCCGACCGCAGTGAACATGCCCATCCCCAGCGCCGCGGCTTCCTCCGGCCCGAGGACGGTCAGCTCGAGTCGATGCTCCTGGGCGATGGCGCTGGCCTCATCGGCCAGGACATCAGGGCTGACATCATTGCTCGCCCGCTGGGCCAATCTGCGCGCCCGATTCGTGCCCTGCCCGATGATCATGCCGCGCTCGGCGGCCGTCTCCAGTGGGCTGGTATCTGTATCGCGCAGCGCGATGGTGAGCTCCTCCAGCTGGGGCGGTAGGTCGCCCTCCACGCCCTCGCGGTAGATGGCGTAGGGATCGGCCGAACCTTCCACCGCTCCGCGGACGACTAGCTCCACCAGTCCAGCCCGATCGATACCCTCCTCGCCCAGACCAGCGGGAAGGTAGATGGCCAACCGGTTCACGGGGAGCCCGACGAGGCGACGTAACAGAGCGCCGCCGAGGCGACCGATGGTGACGCGGCCACAGTCACCGGCGGCGCCGACGCCCATACCGATGACCCAGTCAGCGCCCATCTCGGTACCGCGCACGAGCGCCGAACGCCACGCCTTGCCGTCCAACTCGCGCATCGCGCGGTAGTCGGCCAAGACCCCGCCCAGTCGCCGGTCCAGCTCCGGCAGGGAATCATCGGGGGACACATCGGTCGTGATGGGCAAGGCCAGGACGTCAGTGTCGATGTCCCACGGCCGGTCGTTGGTGACGCGGATACGCATGGTCCGGAAGCTCCCGCGCTGATCGGATGGTCGGACACCCAAGCCGACCATGCACGACTACGATCGACGAGGATGGGCTTCACGCGGCGGGCGTGAGCGGCGGTCAGTCTAGCGCGAGGACCGCTTCGGCGATGGAGCCCCGGATGCCCTCGATGCCCACCAGGCCCTCGGTGAGGTCGGGCTCGGCGAGCTCGGAGGCTATCACCACGAGCGCCGATCCGTCGGCCGGCAATGCCGCCTGGGCAAGCTCCACATCAGCTGCTGCCGCCCCGGATCCGGCGGTCGGCGTGCCTCCGCTCGCGTCGAGCAGATGGTAGAGCCGCCGGAGCGCGGCGTCATAGTCGGTGGCCCGAAGGAGCCAGTCATCCAGCGTAGGCGCCAGCCTGGCATCGGCAGCGTCGCGCTCAGCCAGGATCGGTGCCAGCAGGTCACCAGCTTCGTCCAATGACCCGGCAGCAGCACCATAGCGCTCCTCGCGGGCCGCCTCGGTCGCCTCGAACACAAGCTCGTCGTGCGCCTGCAGGTCGCCCAGCACATCCGCTGCCGAACCAGCCGCTGACGCCACGAGCGCCTGGTGGCCTGCCAGCGCGACGACGGCGTTGGTCATGTCCGCTACGGCGATCAGTGCTGCGCTCGACCCTGCCGAGAGCCGCGCCCCGGCCACCTCGGCCACAAGCTGATCGTTCACGGAGCGAACTCGTTCGGCCGCCAGGATGGCGCTCGCCAGCCCCGCCTCGCCGCCATCGAGGCGAGCGCGCACGGTTGCGTGGTCCAGGTCACGCAGCGCGAAGCTCGCCTCCCTGCCCGCCCTGGCCAGGCCGTCCGTCAGCATCGCCAGCTCGTCCAGGGATGCCCTCAGCGGTGTGGCGGCGCGACGGAACGCAGCGTCGCCGCGAGCGGTCAACTCAGGTCTGGCGGAGTCGGTCGCAGGATGGTCCAGGGCGACCACCAGACCGCCGCCGGCAACGGCGATGAGGGCCACCATCAGCGCCGCGCCGGCGAGGCGTAGGAGGCGCGTCACCATGGCCCGCCGCTCATCCGCATCCACGCCTCACTCTGGGTCCGAGCCGCGCCCGGATGTGCGCCCTCACCCGCCTCGGGAAGCCGGATCCTGCTGCTTGGCGCGGCGCTGCAGGTAGGCCAAGCCGCCGGTCATGGCACGCGGCCGGAAGCCGAACTCCCGCTCGACCGAGTCGAGCGCCGTGATGTTGTCGAACGAGAGCTGGCGGAGCTGGTCCGAGGCCACCGGAAACGGCAAGTGCACCATCTCCGAGGCGCGCGCCACCAGCTTGATCAGCGTCAGGGGCACGGGCACGATGACCCGTCGCGCACCCATGGCGCTGATGACCGCCTGCACCATCTGGCGATAGGTCAGTCGATCGGGGCCACCCAGTTCGTACGACCGACCGACCGTGTCAGGCCGGGACACCACGTCGACCAGGATGCGCGCCAGGTCGCCGATCCAGAGTGGCTGGAAAAGCGACCTCTGACGAGCCGGGACGGGCACGGCACCCAGTGGCGGGCGGACCAGGTCGGCGATGATGTTGAAGAAGCCGTCTCGCTCGCCAAAGAGCAGCGACGGCTTTAGGATCGTCCACTCCAGTCCAGAGGCGGAAACGGCGGCCTCGGCCTGCGCTTTTGACCGCGCGTAGTGAAGGGTGGCATCATCGGTCACCCCCAGAGCACCCTGATGGATGAGGCGGCGGACGCCAGCCTTCTCCATCGCCGCGATGATGTTGCGTGTGCCACCCAGGTTGACCCGCATCAGGTCCCTGCCGCCCGACCGATCGCGCGGCAAGGCGACCAGGTGCACCACGGCGTCCACGCCGTCGATGGCTGTGCCCAGACCCTCCCAGCTGGTCACATCACCGATGACGGTCGAGACCGATCCGCGCTGACCAGCGGCGAGCCTCGCGGAGACGATGCCAGCGCCCGCGGCATCCCTCACCAGCGCCCGTACCTGGTGTCCGGCGTCCGCCAGCGACGGTACGAACCAGCTGCCGACGAACCCCGATGCGCCCGTTACAAGGATGGTGGCCATGGACAGAGCATATGGCCATCACGCACCCGGTCGCCCGTAGCGAACCTCTAGCATCCACGTGGCATGTCCGATCACCCCCTCGACCCCGCCACGGCCGACCTGATCCGGCGGATGCCGAAGGCGGAGATCCACCTCCACCTTGATGGATCGCTGCGGCCAGGGACGGCGCTCGAGCTGGCTCGTCAGGAGGGCTTGGACGAAGGACTCGACCTGACGGCGATGCAGGACCGGCTGCAGGCGCCGGAGCGCTGTGCCGACCAGGCCGAGCTGCTCCAGGCCTTCGCGCTGCCCATCCGGCTGATGCAGGAGGCGTCGGTACTGGAGCGCGTAGCAGGTGAGCTGGTGGAGGACGTGGCGACGGACGGAACGGTCTACGCCGAGATCCGCTGGGCGCCGGCGCTCCACCTGGGACACGGCCTGCCCCTCGACGAGGGCATCGGCGCAGTGGTGCGCGGGACGGCGGCGGGGGCCGCCGCGACCGGTGTCGTCGTCCGGCTCATCGCAGTCGCATTGCGCTCGCACCCACCGCTCATGAGCGAGCGGGTCGCCCAGGCAGCGTCGCGCTACCTCGATCAGGGCCTCACCGGCTTCGACCTGGCCGGGGACGAGGCTGGCCACCCGGACGTCCTCGACCACGTACGCGCGTTCGACCTGGCCCGACAGGCCGGGCTCGCCATCACCGTCCATGCCGGGGAGTGGGGCGGCGCAGGTCAGGTGGCGCGCGCCCTGGCCGTCTCGCCGTCGCGCATCGCCCACGGCGCGCCGGCCATAAACGATGACAGCCTGGTGGACCGGCTCATCGACGGTGGAGTGACCCTCGATCTGTGTCCCACCAGCAACGTGCAGGCCGGCATCGTGGAGGACGTCGCCCATCATCCCCTGCGCCGCCTGTTCCAGCGGGGGGTGCCCGTGACGCTCTCCACCGATGACCGGACGGTGAGCGACATGACCCTGGTGCGCGAGTACGAGCGAGCCGTCACACAGCTGGGGGTCACGCCGGCCGAGTTGTGGGCGATGGACCGACATGCGCTGCGCGTGGCGTTCCTGCACCACGAAGAGAGCCTCCGGGCGCGCCTGCTGGATGCGTTCGACCGCTTCGCGGCGGGCGAACCAGCCCTCGCTGGCGGGTCGTAATCTTCGACGTATGGGTGCGCGGCAGCGGATCATCCTCTACAACCCACGAGCCGTCTTCTGGACGATGCCGCTCGGCCTGCTTGCTGTCGCCTCCGCGCTGGACCGGGAGCGCTATGAGGTCGAGATCATCGACGGCCGTCTCTCCGACGACCGTGTCGTGACCGTGCTCGCTGCGCTGGACGGCGCGCTCTGCCTGGGTATCGGGGTCCTGACCGGCGCCCCCATCCACGATGCGCTGGCCGTTACTCGCGCCGTGACAGCAGCTCGCCCGGAGCTGCCCATCATCTGGGGCGGCTGGCACCCGTCGCTCTTCCCGACGCAGACACTGCACGACGAGCCGGCTATCCGGGCGATCGTCGCCGGACAGGGCGAGGAGACCTTCGCCGAGCTGGTCGAGCGGTTGTCGCGCGGCCGCGATCTTGAGGCGGTCGCGGGCGTCACATTCCGCGCCGCCGATGGTGCCGTGGTCACCAATCCACCCCGCCCGACCCGGGATGTCGAGGCCTTTCCGCCGCTCGACTACGGACTGATCGCGGTCGAGACCTACTTCGAGCGCAAGGCCAGGCGGCAGTTCGACTACATCTCGTCGGTCGGTTGTGCCTTCTGTGCCGATCCGTATGTCTACCGCCGCGCCTGGTTCGGGCTGTCACCCGAGCGCATGGCGCGCGAGATAGCGG
>JACCYW010000219.1 GCA_013696275.1 Chloroflexota bacterium
CGGCACCACCGGTCAGCAGCCCCTCAGGGGCAGCCTCGGAGCCCGCGTCCGAGGAGCCGGCGTCCGAGGAGCCCGCGTCCGAGGAGCCGGCGTCCGAGGAGCCCGCGTCCGAGGAGCCGGCGTCCGAGGAGCCGGCGTCCGAGGAGCCGGCGTCCGAGGAGCCGGCGTCCGAGGAGCCTGCGTCCGAGGAGCCCGCTGGCGAACTCGGCACGGTGACCATTCCTGCCGGCGAACCGATCAATATCGCCTTCTGGGGCGTCCTCTCGGGCGCCAACGCAGCCCTTGGCGAAGATGCCAGGCGTGGCGTCGAGATCGCCATCGGCGATCGCGGTGGAGAGTTGCTTGGTCGCGAGATCCAGCTGACCGAGGAAGACGCATTGTGCACGCCAGAGGGCGGCGCCACGGCGGCACAGAAGCTGGCCGCTGACACGACGATCGTAGGCCTCATCGGGTCCGTATGCTCGGATGAGACGGTCGGTGGCATCCAGAGCATCACTGAGGCGGGCCAGACGACGATCTCCCCGTCGAATACCCGCCCCGCACTCACCGCTGAGGATCGCGACGCAACGTACGCGGGATATCTGCGTACGGCGCACAACGACGAGGTACAGGGCGCCGTGGCGGCCAACTACGTGTACAACGAGCTGGGCCTGACCAGAGCCGCCACCATCCACGATGGCAGCGCATATGGAGAGGCGCTCCAGCAAGTCTTCGCCGACGAGTTCGCGGCACTTGGCGGCACGATCACTCTCCAGACGGCCGTCTCCGTCGGCCAGACAGACATGTCGACCGTGTTGACCGACGTCGCGGCGACGACGCCGGAGCTCCTCTACTTCCCGATCTTCATCGCCGAGGGCGGCTTCATCGCTGCCCAAGCGGCCGATACGGCCGGTCTCGAAGACACCGTGCTCATGGGTGCGGACGGCCTCTTCTCCGCGGACTTCGTTACGGCGGCTGGTCCGAATGTGGAGAACATGTACCTGTCGAGCCCGGACTTCACCGCCTTCGGCGACCAATATGCTGACTTTCTCACCAAGTACGACACGGCATATGGGGGCAATCCCATCCAGATCTTCCACGCCCACGGATACGACGCGACCAACATCCTGTTGGACGCCATCGAAGCGGTGGCTGTGGAGGATGGGGAGGACCTGGTCATCGACAAGGGCGCTCTGCGTGATGCCATCTACGCCACCGAGGGCTTCCAGGGCATCACGGGGACGCTCAGCTGCTCCGCTTCTGGTGACTGCAGTGATCCGGCCATCGCGGTCTACCAGATCACCGCTCGCGAGGTGGGCGGGGAGTGGCCTCCTGAGGCACCGATCTGGAGTCCTGACGAGGGCTAGTCAGGGATCTTCCTCAGCCAGTCGGTTACTGACATCAAGGATGAGCCGGGCCACGATGCGCCCGGCTCATCCGATTCCTACGCGGATCTCTGAGGGTCGCGGCTGATGTATGCCTCCAGGATGGAGCGGCTCACCGATATCGCCATCAACGCGACCCTTTGGACCTTCCGTATCGCGGTCGTGATCGTCGTCGTCGTGGGATCACTCCTTACGCTTGCGACTGGGAAGTTCTCGCCTGCCACCTGGCTCCAGCTGGCGCTGGACGGAGCGACCCTTGGCAGCATCTATGCACTCATCGCGCTGGGCTACACGATGGTCTACGGCATCCTGCGCATGATCAACTTCGCCCACGGCGAGATCTTCATGTCTGGGGCGTTCGGCGGCTACTTCGCCGCGGTCGCCCTGGCTGGAACGGGCGTTCTCAATGCGAATCCTCTCGGCACGCTCTTCTCGATCATCCTCATGATCATCGTCGCGGTGATCATCGCCGTGACGCTGTCCGTGCTCGTGGAGCGCATCGCTTACCGTCCCCTGCGAAATGCTCCGAGACTCGTGCCGCTGATCAGCGCGATCGGCGCTTCATTCTTTCTCCAGTACACAGTGCGGGGCCTGGTCGGTCCGGGCATCTTCGCTTATCCGGCGGTCGAGGTCCTCTCCCAGGACATCGGACTGCCCTTCGTCCGGGTCCAATGGGTGGATGTGCTGGTGATCGTCTCAGCGGTGCTCATGATGGCGGGCCTCTATCTGTTCGTGCAGCGCACCAAGTTGGGCACAGCCATCCGAGCGGTCTCAGAGGACAAGGCCACTGCCGCATTGATGGGTATCGACGTCAATCGAGCGATCGTGACGACATTCGTACTCGGAGCCGCCATGGCGGGTGCGGCTGGCGTCCTCTACGGTCTGGTCTTTCGTCAGGTCTTCTTCTTCACCGGCTTCATCCCTGGCATCAAGGCGTTCACCGCTGCGGTCCTGGGTGGCATCGGCAACATACCGGGCGCGATGCTGGGTGGCCTGTTCCTGGGCGAGGTGGAATCGATCGGGCCGACCCTGTTCCTCACCGGGTTGCAAGTCCCGTCGCCGAACCAGCTCAAGGACGTCGTGGCCTTCACGCTGCTCGTGCTTGTCCTCATCTTCCGCCCGTCCGGACTCCTGGGCGAGCGAGTCACGAGGCAGCGGGCTTGAGTCAGACAGCGGCATCCGTTCCCCTTGCCGCTGCTGGGGGCTGGGCGCGAGTCCTCCGGGTCGGTCTGGCAGGCGGCATCGTGGCGCTCTACCTCTGCCTGGTCGGGATCGTCCCGGTCTTTTCCGAACGCCCCCTGATCGACGATGTCGTGTCGCTCGGCCAGGCTTTCATCTTGCTCACCGGGCTGCTGGCAGGTTACGTGGCGGCGACCCGCGCTCCCGGCGATCCGGCGGATCGAAGCACACCCATCACGCTGGCGGCCGGGATCATCGGCGGCACTCTGACCGGGCTTGCCGTGACCCTGTTGGTCCTGATCGGCGCGGTCATCGACCTCAGGGCGATCATCCAGCCGGCCAGCCCCGCTCTGTACGATGTGTTGACGCTCGAGCTCGGGGTCGCGGGTGCATGGGTGCCGACCGCTGTCGGAGGGGCTCTCGGGGCGCTGGCCGCAGCTTCTCTACTCGTGCCTCCTTTGGTCCGGCGCTCGCTGGCCATCGGGCTTGGTGCGCTCGTGCTACTGGGACTGTTCGCGGGTCTGCTGCGCACGCCCATGCTAGGCAGCCCAGTGTCGGCCCTGGGGCGATTCCTTTTCGCCCCAGAAGGCCTGA
>JACCYW010000223.1 GCA_013696275.1 Chloroflexota bacterium
GCCGGCGGACCGACTGGGAAGGCACTTTCTACCCGTGGCGTTCGCAGCTCTCCATGTTCCGTCTGCAGCTGGACAAGAACGTGCGCGCCGTTCGTGACGAGGTCCGTGGCAAGCTCTCCCGTGATGGCACGGGTCGCGACCTGGGCTACCCCGGTGGGCGCCTGCGCCCGCCTCGCTTCGATGAGCGAGCGGACCGCTCGGAGTCGAGCTGAGGCGTGAAGATCGGCTTGGTCACGCCGTACATCTATCCCTTGCCCGGCGGCGTCAACGCGCATGTCGCGAAGCTCTACGAGAACCTCATCGAGCGGGGCCACGACGTGCGCATCCTGTCCAGCACCCACGGCCCGCAGAAGCGCAGCGAGGGCGATGTCATCCGCCTTGGCTATGGCTTCTCCGTCCCCACCAATGGCTCGGTCGGCACGCTCACCTTCTCGCACCGCTACGGCTCCCTGGTGCAGGAGGTCCTGGAGGAGGAGCGGTTCGATGTGCTCCATTTCCACGAGCCGTTCGTGCCGTTCCTATCGCTGCAACTGTTGCGCTTCTCGGAGAGCGTCAACGTGGCGACCTTCCACGCCTACGCCGGCTGGAGCCCCTCATACGAGTTCGGAAAGCGGGCGCTCAAGCGTTTCGCGCGGCGGCTCCACGGGCGCATCGCGGTCAGCGCGGCAGCTCGCCACTTCATCGATCGCTATTTCCCCGGTGACTACAAGGTGATCCCCAATGGCGTCGACCTGCGCTCCTACCAGGGCGTGGTGCCGTTCGCGCGTTGGAGTGACAGCACCGCCAACATCCTGTACGTGGGCCGGTTCGAGAGTCGCAAGGGTCTGCTCTACCTGCTCAAGGCTTACCGCGTGTTGCGCCGGGATGGATTCGACTGCCGGCTGCTGCTGATAGGTACTGGACCCCAGGAGCGGGAGGCGCGCCGGTACGTGGCCACCCGCCGGCTGACCGGCGTGGAGTTCCTGGGCCGTGTGAGCGACGAAGACAAGGCACGCTTCTTCGCCACGGCCGACGTATACGTGTCGCCAGCCACCGGTCAGGAGTCATTCGGCATAGTCCTGCTGGAGGCGATGGCGTCGGGCACGGCCATCGTGTGCAGTGACATCCACGGCTACAAGGGTGTCGTTCGGCGGGGCGAGCAGGCTCTCCTGGTGCCACCCCGGAACACCGACGCTCTGGTCGCAGCGATCGCCCGCCTACTGGGCGACGGGGAGCTGCGGGCAAGGATGGGCGCCTCGGGGCGGGAGCGCGCGATCCAGTTCAGTTGGGAGAACATCACCGCCAAGGTCGATGACTACTACGGCTTCGTCATCCGCCGCCTGGCTGCCCAGGGCCAGCTACCGACCGACTTCCGGGCAGGGGTCCCGCCCGCGCCCAGAACAGCGTCCGTCGTCGACAGTCGCTAGGAGTCCGCGGCTATGGCGGCGAGGGGCGGCGGTCGCGGGCCCGCGGCTGAGAAGTCCCGCGCTAGCACGGCGAGGGGCAGCGGTCGCGGTCGAGTGCGGGGCCGACATAGCGCGTCTGGAGGTCACGAGCCTCTGCCGTCGAAGATCTGTCGGACTGGTCGTCGCCAGGGCTGGGGGGAGCCATCGGCAGTGGCACTACTGGTACGGAGCTGTACCAGGCGGCCTGGGATCTGGACCGGGCTCCTTGCCGGCTCGGACGCGGGCGCAAGGACGGTCCGCACCGTTGATGCTGGTACCGAGCGGTAACAAGCCGGATAACGGGCCGGGCAGTGACTTGCGACCCGCAAGACCACGGGGGACCGGGCCCTACCCAGTCGCCGGCACTGGTAGTACTGGTACGGGAGCTTGTGTGGCCGGTCTGCGCCTAGCGCGGCCTGCCTGCGCCTGTCTTTGGCCGGTATGCGCCTAGCTTGGCGGGTCTGCGCCTGGCTTGGCCGGTCTGCGCAGCGCGGCCTGTTCGCCCCCAGCGCGGCCAGTCACATTCGTCAGCCGGGTTCGCTGAGCGCCGGCACGGGAGGCTCGCGTTCCGGCGTGCCGCGCCACATCCGGGCGAAGGTCATAGCAGCCAGGCTGAGGATGGCGGCGGCGACACCGATGACCACCGTGCCGCCGTCGACGAGCGACCCGTTCCCGGCTGGGTCCTGGTTGACCGCGAACTGGAAGTCGTAGTTCCAGGTCGGCAGCAGTCCCTGGTAGACCGACGCCAGGGAGTTCGGCAGTGGTAACCCGGTGAGGTTCGGATACCAGACGATGAAGACGACGACCGCCGCGATGACGAAGCCCGCTGCCCAGCGACGTGGATCACGGGCGCGGATGGCCAGGTAGGCCGGCCACGCCAGCAGCAGGATGGCCAGGGCGGCCAGGATCTCCGCCACCACCTGGAGGGTGAACGCCGGACTCGAGCTGACGAGGACCTGGGAGGCGGCGGCGGCGATGGCGGTAGCAGCCAGGACGCCGATGATCATGAGCGGCGCAGGCATCGCCCTCGCCAGCCCGCCGAGGCGATGAGCGCCGATGGGCACGTTCCAGCCGCCGCGGTCCCGCCCTGTGCGGCCGTGGTGGACCAGCCAGGCCAGCGCCAAACCACCTGCGATGACTACGGCGATAGCCGCCAATGACGATTGCGCGATCGTCAGTGGGCGGTTGAGTGCGCCGCAGGCAACGCCGTCGGGGTGCACCTGATCGACACCGGCCAGGCCACACACCGGGGCGCGCAGCAACCACAGCAGTGGCGGACCCAGGATGGCGATGGCACCGGCTAGCCGAGCCAGCAGGAAGGTCCGTGACGACGGGCCGTGCCACAACTCGGCCACGAAGTAGGCCACCGCCAGGATGGCGAACGGCAGGCTGGTGAAGACGTGGTACTGGAACGGCGCCCGGTCGATGCGTGCCCAGGGCAGCCACAGGCTCAGCACGCCGAGCACGACCACGGTCAGGGCCAGGCTGCGTCGCTTCCATGCTTGCCAGGCGGCAAAGGCGACCGCCGGGATGGCCATCCAGAAGATGGCCAGATTGCCCGAATCGTAGATGACGCCGGTCGTGGAATCGGCAAAGCCGTCCTGGTAGAACCAGACCGGCTTGAGGTCCAGCGGCCACGCCCACCACGGTGAGGACGCGGCGTGCGTAGCGCGCAGATCGTCGTGGTAGTCGTACATGCTGCTGGTCAGCGCGAAGAGCGTCTGACCGGTGTTGCCGGGTGGCCAATCCTCGGTCAGTCGATTGCCCAGGCCGACCCAGGGCAGGTAGCTGACCACATAGATGACCAGCGGGATGGCTGTAAGGCAGACCAGACCGAAGAGCCACGGGATGCCGGCTCGCCATCCCGGACGGAGCCACCCGGTGGGGCTGGAG
>JACCYW010000229.1 GCA_013696275.1 Chloroflexota bacterium
GTTCGAGGCCGCCTACCATTCCCGCCTACAGGCGACCGCGGTGGCCGCTTGAAACCCAACCAGCCGAGTCTCCATGGAACTCAGGGCGCTTCAGTACACGAACCCCGTCTTGTTGCTGGTATACCCGGACAGGGACTGGAAGGACGCCGTTTTCCACGAAGGCCACATCTTCCCGCAGTCAGAATTTCAAGTGCGGGCATTGAAGAAGCGCGGATACGACGACGCTAAAGGTGAATACCTACCTGGCGCGGTACAACCTCTTTCTAACCTCCAATCGCTCATCGACTCGGAGAACCTCTCGAAGAACGCGACCCCGTTTGACGAGTGTATTGAGACGCGAGACGCTACTTTCCGAAAACGCCACCAGATTCCGGACCTACCAACCCTCGGCTTCGATTCCTTCGAGGACTTCTCGAACGGGCGCGAGGCGCTAATCAAGTCGGCGTTAGGGGAGTCGAATGCATGATGTGGTACCGCTCTCCTGGGATACTCGCCTAAGACATCCCAGCGGCACAAAGCATCCAATCGTTGACGGATATTGCTTCTCCCGTTGTCTCGGAACCCCGACCCCTTGTCATTCCAGCAGCCCATCCGTCGCATCGTCCGCGACGCCCTCGTAACGGCGGTCCAGCACCTGTGCGAACGCCGGCTCGTCGGGCGCGGCACGGTGGAACAGTGTCATGCACGAGCGGAGCTTCTTCGCGTCGATCGAACCGAAGATCTCCTCCGCGGTCCGTCCCGTGGTCGCCAGGACGACCCCGGCGCACTCGCGCAGGCGCGCTCCCAGAACCGGGTGGGCGAGATAGGCCCGCGCCTCGTCAAGCGACCCGATGGCGAAGTACCGCGACATCTCGCTGTACCCGAGGCCGGCGACCTGCGGGAAGATGAACCACATCCAGTGGCCGGTCTTCCGCCCGCGCCGCAGTTCCACGAGCACGCCGTCGTAGACGCCCTCCTGCGCTACGAGGTACCGGTCGAAGTCGTAGCGCATGGATCCAATGTGCGACGGCGAGGCACGGGTCAGGGACCTACCGCGGCAGCCGCGCCTCCCGCCCGTCGGGCGAGTCGCGGGTCTGCTGAGACAACGGGAGAAGCGTTTGAAGCCTTGCCTGCCGTTGCTCATCGGAGGCCTGCCCGGTTCCCGGTAAGACTCGATTCGTGCTGTGGCTTGAACGTCAAGGCTGGAGTGGCGGGGTGGCCTGGACGCATCGGCGGTTTCGCAATAGGATACTCCCCGGGAGTATCCTATGACGCGGGATGCGAGCACGCACCCGACTCGCTACTCGAGATCCTGCCTGAAAGGAAAGCCGAATGCGCATCGCTCGTTTCGCTCTGATCCCAGTCGCGACCCTGCTCCTTGCCGCCTGCTCATCTGGCGGCGGCGCCACCACGTCGCCTCCGGCAACGACCGCATCAGCCGTGCCATCTGCCCCCGCCGCCGCGACCCGCGTCGAGGTGGAACTCACCGACGCCTTGCGCATGGAACCCGCGCAGATCAGCGTCCCGGCCGGTGTCCCGGTGACCTTCGTGGTGACCAACAGTGGCGCCACAGATCACGAGTTCTACCTCGGCGACGAGGAGGCTCAGATGGAGCACGAAGAGGAGATGTCGATGGGCGGGATGTCGCACGACGATCCCGCCGGGATCTCCTTGAGACCCGGTGAAACCAAGGAACTGACCTACACGTTCGATGCAGCCGGGCAGACGCTCGCCGGCTGCCACGTAGCGGGACACTACGGTGGCGGCATGAAGGCGGCCATCAGCGTGGAAGGGTAGGTCTGAACGATGGACCACCACCCGCACCAGCAAGACATCTCCGAGCGGACGGAGCACCTCGAGGAGGCGGCGGGGGCCGCCCCGGTGCGTGGCCGCGAGCACGACGCCTCAGGTGGCCACGACGCCCCCGCCGCCGGCCACGACAAGCACGCCGGGCACTCGGTCGCCATGTTCCGCGACAAGTTCTGGTTGTCACTGGCGCTGACCATCCCGGTCGTCCTGCTCAGCCACGACATCCAGGAGTGGGTCGGCTACTCGGTGCCGATGCTGCCGGGAATCGAGTACCTGCCGGCCATCCTGGGCACGATCATCTTCTTCTATGGCGGGATGGTCTTCATCCGCGGCGCCGTGGGCGAACTGCGCGACCGCCAGCCGGGGATGATGACCCTCATCTCGCTGGCCATCATCGTCGCCTTCGTGACGTCCTGGGCCAGCACGCTTGGCCTGTTCGAGGTCGAGATCTGGTGGGAACTGGCGACCCTGATCACCATCATGTTGCTCGGGCATTGGCTGGAGATGCGTTCGATCGCCCAGGCGCAGGGCGCCCTCGCCGCCCTTGCGGCGCTGCTCCCTGATGCGGCCGAGCGCGTCACCGACGACGGCACTGAGACCGTGCCACTCGCCTCCCTCGCGGTCGGCGAGCTGGTCCTGGTCCGACCCGGCGCGAGGATCCCGGTCGATGGCGCGATCGTGGACGGAACGGCGGACGTGGACGAGTCGATCATCACGGGCGAGTCGGCCTCCGTCGCCAAGTCGACCGGGGACACGGTCATCGCGGGCTCTATCGCGGCTGGTGGCAGCCTCCGTGTCAAGGTCGGCGCGATCGGTGACGACACCGCGCTGTCGGGCATCATGCGGCTCGTCGCCGCCGCTCAGGCTTCGGCCTCACGGGCCCAGGCGCTGGCCGACCGAGCCGCCGCGATCCTGTTCTACATCGCCCTCGGCGCGGGCATCGTCACCCTGGTCTACTGGTGGATCCAGGGAGACCTCGAGGGCGCGCTCGTTCGCACGGCAACGGTGCTGGTCATCGCCTGCCCCCACGCGCTTGGCTTGGCCATCCCGCTGGTCATCGCCATCTCGACTTCGCTGGGCGCACGCAACGGCTTGCTGGTCAAGGACCGCATCGCCCTCGAGCGGACGCGCGAGATCGACACGGTCATCTTCGACAAGACGGGCACCCTCACCAAGGGCGAGCCGGTGCTGATCGACGCGACCGACGACGACGCCCTGCGACTGGCCGCTGCCGTGGAGGCCGACTCGGAGCACCCGCTGGCCCGAGCCATCGTCCAAGGGGCCCATGGGCGCGGATGGTCCATCCCGGGTGCCACCGCCTTCGAGGCGCTGGCTGGTCGAGGAGCCCGAGCCCAGGTCGAGGGTCAGCAGGTGGCGGTAGGCGGACCGCGTCTGCTCGCTGATCTGTCACTTGCGCCACTGCCCATCGCCGCGAACTGGGATCGCGAGGGCCGGACGGTCCTCCATGTCGTCGTCGACGGCCAGCTCTCCGGTGCCGTGGCCGTCGAGGACGGGATCAGGCCAGAGTCCAAAGAGGCCATCGACTCGTTGCATGCCCTGGGCGTCCGGGTGGCGATGATCACCGGGGACAGTCAAGCGGTCGCCGACTCGGTCGCCCGCCGTCTGGGGATCGACGAGGTCGCAGCCCAGGTGCTGCCAAGCGACAAGGCGGCTGCCGTCAAGCGCTTCCAGCAGGGCGGTCGCAAGGTGGCGATGGTCGGGGACGGCGTCAATGATGCGCCGGCCCTGGCCACGGCCGATGTCGGGATCGCCATCGGCGCTGGCACCGATGTGGCGGTCGAGTCCGCCGGCATCGTCCTGGTACGGAGTGATCCGCGCGACGTGGTGGGCGCCATCGAACTCTCGCGGGCCAGCTACAACAAGATGATCCAGAACCTGGTCTGGGCGACGGGGTACAACCTCATCGCCATACCGGTGGCTGCCGGGCTCTTCGTGCCGTGGGGCCTCGACCTACCGATGGCCATCGGCGCCATCGCCATGAGCGTCTCGACGATCGTCGTGGCTGCGAATGCCCAGCTGCTTCGCCGCCTGCGACTGCGGCGCGACGTTGGTTCCGCGCAGCTCACCCTCGCCCCAGCCTGATCACGAAGGAGAGTTCCGAGTGAGTGGGTCCCGACCCGAGCGCGTGCTCGACCCCGTCTGTGGGATGACGGTCGACGTGGCTCGCGCCGAGGCCGACGGCCTCACCATCGAGTACGAGGGCCGAACCTACGCCTTCTGCCGAGCCGGCATCTGCGAAGTCGCTGAAGCTCAAGAGGTCTCGACGCCATGACCGAACGACGAACGATCGCGCCGACCGAGGATCCGGTCTGTGGGATGACCGTCGATCCCGAGGAAACCCGCGCCAAGGGCCTGACCCTCACGCACGAGGGGACCGAATACGCCTTCTGTGGCAAGGGCTGCTGGCTCGAGTTCCGCGACGACCCTGGTCAGTACCTCGACCCGTCCTACCAGCCCTCGATGTAGCCGGATGCCCTCAACACAGAAGCACCACGACCGCGAAGGCAAGGCCTTATCGCGCCTCCGGAATCTGGTGGTTGGTGGGGGCGGTCGCCGTTGCCGTGATCGGTTCGGCGACTCTGGTGCTGAGTCGGGCGCCCGGACCAACGGGGCAGGTCGCCTGGACCGGCTTCGGCTCGGCGGACGTCCACTCCCAGGCGTTCGTCGGCGGGGAGCCACCAGCGTATCGGTCTGGGGCAAGCGGTGTCGAACGGCCGGGTCCGGGCACCTGACCAAGGCACCGACCTGGGCGAGTCATCGATGCGCGACCGATGTTCACCGGTCCGTCGATCACACGCTGCCACCTCGCCCGCGGATGGGTTCATCGGGCCACGGATGTCGCTGTTCATTCCGTGGGCATGGGTCGCCGAGGCGATCGCCGCACGACCCGAGCGGCGATCGCGCGGCTGCTGCGATGGTCGTGCCGTCAGGGAGTTGGCACCAGGGGCGCGACCATCAGCTCGCTTCAACGGAGACGGCCGACGCAGCTGCATCCATGGTGCGCCGGGCAACAGCCCCCAGCGCGTCGATCAGGTCCCGGTCACTGTTGAGCGCGTCGATCCGATGGAACGCCAGGCCGCAGCGCTCGGCCTGTTGCCGAGCGCCGATATCGACATCGTAGAGGATCTCGAGGTGGTCGGCCAA
>JACCYW010000245.1 GCA_013696275.1 Chloroflexota bacterium
GTGTTCAAGGGCTACCCTGATCCAGATATGACGCTCGGCGTCGCGCTCGACCAAGGCGCAGCCGCGCCGCGCGGCCGCACGCTGGTGACTCATCTGGGTGTCGGACTGGCCGACCTGGTCTTCGCCGACGCACTGCGGCGAGCAGCGCTCGAGCAGGGCATCGGCACCTTGCTGCCTCCATGAAGAGCGATCTCCTGGTCGTTGGCGCGGGCACGATGGGTGGATGGACCGCCTACCTGGCACAGCTCGGCGGCGGGCGCCAGGTGACGTTGCTTGACGCCTGGGGGCCGGGCAACCCGCGGGCTTCGAGTGGCGATGAGTCAAGGATCACCCGCGCGGCACACGGATCCGACGCGCTCTACACGCGATGGTCACGCCGTTCGCTAGACGATTGGAAACAGCTTGGCGAGATGCGTTCGGAGGACCTCTTCCAAGCCTGCGGTGTCCTGTGGTTCGCGCACCAGGATGATGGGTTCGAGGCACGGTCGATCCCGGTATTGCGGGCCGAGCGGGTGCCCTACGAACGACTCACGCCTGCCGAGGTCGCCCGACGCTGGCCGGTGGTAGGCGCCAGTGACCTTGCTTACGCGGTCTACGAACCCGAGGGCGGCGCTCTCATGGCCCGCCGCGGCTGCCGGGCGGTGACCGACGCGTTCGGTGACGCAGGTGGGACCTTCGAGCGGGCCGCCGTGCGACCAGGGAGCGTGGAGGGGCCGCGACTGGAGGATGTGATAGCGGCGGACGGTCGACGCTGGTCGGCCGATACGTTCGTCTTCGCCTGCGGGCCATGGCTGCCGCATCTCTTTCCGGATGTACTCGGCAACGTCATCCGAGTGACCAAGCAGGATGTGGTCTTCTTCGGGCCGCCCGCCCGCAGCCAGCCTGGCGCGCCCGCCTGGTGCGACTTCGACCTGGCCTACTACGGCCTACCGGATCTCGAGGGGCGCGGTCCCAAGATGGCGCCCGACCGGCTGGGTCCGATCTTCGATCCGACCAACGGCGAACGCCTGGTCGATCCTGAGTCCGTCCGGCTGGCGCGAACCTATCTGCGCCGGCGCTTCCCTGGACTAGCTGATGCCCCGGTCGTGGAGACGCGCGTGTGCCAGTACGAGTCGACCCCCGACGGTCACTTCCTGATCGCGCCCCATCCGGAGTGGGAGAACGTCTGGCTGGTCGGCGGCGGCAGCGGCCACGGCTTCAAGCATGGCCCTGGCATCGGGCGATACCTGCTGGCCCGCATCGACGGAGCCGCCGAGGGCATCCAGGAGGGTGTTGACGAGGCGCGCTTCCGCTTGGGACCGCGTCAGGTGGCGAGCGCCGCGCGGACCGGCGGAGATGAGATGTGGCGCTCGTGGGAGGCCTTCTGAGCTTCTGGGTCATCCAGGAGGACCACTCCGGCTGACCCGCTGGTCGATGCCTCCGCCGGTTGGCTCAGCTGATCACCCAGCGCGCTCTGGAGTGCCCAAGCGGTCGCTATGCTGGCCCAGCCGGCACCGCATACCTCCGGCACCGCATACCTCAGGAGCAGCATCGTGACCGCACTGACGCAGACACCTCGGTCTAACGTCGGCGTCGACGTGGAGACCCTGTACCGGGACGGCATCGTTGGCCTGAAGGGCGCGTTCTCGCCCCAGTGGGCGGAACAGATGCGGGAGGACATGGCGACCGCCTTCGGGGAGGCCATCGCCCGACCGGGCGGCGCGGTCGGTCGAGGACCCCAGCGCTGGTATGTGGAGGTGCATCCGCAGGCCATCCGGGGCTTCGTCGATCTGGTCACCCATCCCTGGCTCATCGGCATCAGCGAAGCTGTCCTTGGCCCGGACTACGAGATCGTGGAGGTCGGCTTCGACACGCCGTTCCAGGGCGCACGTAACCAGCCCTGGCATCGCGACTTCCCGTCGCCGCCGGAGACATTCCGGGACCGACGCATCACCTCTCTCGCCTTCAACCTCACGGGCGTCGACGTGACGCCTGAGATGGGCCCGTTCGAGATAGCGCTGGGCACGCACTTCGATGATGGCCGCGCCTGGGACCACGAGATGTTCCCGCCTCGCGACGCGTGGCAGCGCTTCGGCGAACTCGGCTCGCGCAAGTATCCCCAGGCGGGCGACATGTCGGCCCGGTCAGCGCTGACCATCCATCGCGGCGCGGAGCACGGCTCAGCCACCTCGCGGCCCGTCCTGGTGATCGGCGTCGATGCTCCGGGGGCTGGCCACTCCCAGCTGCATGACATGATGGTCACGAGCGACTACCACGAGGCTCTGCCGGAGGCCGTCAAGCGCCACCTGGTCTGTCGCGTCGTGGATGAGCTCGTTCCGATCACCCAGAAGCACGACATCGAGGGCCTCGTGATGGGCGCCGACTGACAACGTCTGGCCATCGCCTCGCCAGTCACCTGTCCACCGGGCGGCTGCTTCTCCCAGGCGGGTCACTGGCTCTGCGTCCCGTGCCACGCTCAGTGACACACGGCCAGCAGGCTCGGGATCAGTAGGGACGTCTGCGGGTGACCACCACGGCCGTGAGCCCGACCAGCACCACGGAGAGTACCGAGAGCCCAACCGCCTCGCGCACGACCACGATGCCCAGCCTCTCGCCTGGGATGTAGCGAACCATCTCGTCGAACTCCTCGTCGATCCAACGGTAGAACCGCTCCTCGCTCCCGTCGGGCGGGTACGGGGAAAGCGCTGTCACTTGGTCGAAGGTCAGGAGATTCCCTTGCCCATCGCGATAGAGCGGTCCCTCTGGCGATCCGGCATAGAGGCCGCCTCGCGGGATCCCTCCGAACTCGTCGGCAGGCACGAGATCCGCCTCGGGCAGGAATGCCCATTGCGAGTTGGTCAACACCCAGACGAGGGCCAGCACGCCCACGAATCCGACGATGAGGGCTGGAAGCACCCGACCGATCAAGGCGCCCCCCAGCAGTCCGATGCCCAGGGCGGCTAACCCCCGGAAGACGGTCAGTGGCCCACGCAATCCGTAGTCCTCGAAGGTGCCGGCAGGGTCGACCCCAGGCACGCGCGAGCCCTCCAGGACCTCTGCTGTCGTCGCGGGAACCGCAAGCACCACTCCCAGCGCGACGGCTGCGATGACCGCACGTTTGAGCAGCCAGCGGCTCCGCGAGCTCTTGAGCGACCAAGCCAAGGCTGTCGTTCGGTGCTCGATCTCGCGACCCACCAGCGGCACCCCGATGAGCAGACCGGCCACGAACGGCAGGATGGCCATGGCCGCCATGACCTTGCCTGCCTCGGCTTCGTTGATGCCGTAGAAGTCTCGCGCGACCTCTCCACACTCCCCCGAGACCTCGCCCGCGGTCTCTTGCCATTGGATCAGGCAATCCTGTCGGTCGCCAAGCGCCGCATCCAGGCGCGATGACACATAGAGGCCGGCGCCAGCAAGTAGCGCGGCCGCGATCAGGACCGAGATCGCCTCGAAACGGTACGTCTGGAAGAGCAGTCGAGCGGTGCGCATCAGGCTGCCTCCGCGGCCCGCCGCGTGGTTCGTCCAGCGACCAGGTAGCCAAGCACGACCTCTTCCAGCGTTGCCGGCCTCACTCCCTCTGATGGAGCACCGTCCACCCTATGCAGAGTCGAAAGGCTGCCGTCCGCCTCAGCGAACGTGGCCACCTCAGTCTCTGCCCTGACCTCACGGATGTCGCTGCCCGGTCCTACCCCATGCTGCGCCAGAGCCTCCGCGATGCGCCCATCGAACAGCAACTGCCCGACGCCCAGCACTACCAGCCGGTCGCACGCCTGCTGGATGTCGGTGATGACGTGCGACGAGAGCAACGCCGTCACGCCGTCAGATCTGACCGCTTCGGCCAGCACGTTGAGGAACTCCCGCCGCGCCAGCGGATCGAGGCTCGCCAGCGGTTCATCCAGGAGCAGCACCTTGGCACGAGTGCCGAGCGCGAGGCACAGATGCACTTGAGCCTGCTGGCCGCCGGAGAGGTCGCCCGCCCGAGAGTCGAGAGGGATGTCCAGCCTCTCTAGCCGGTCTCTCGCGGTGGAGGCGTCGAAGCCGGGGCGAAGATCGCTCGCCAGGTCCAGGTGGTCAGTCACGCTGAGGCCGCGGTACAGCGAGGGCGACTGGGGCACGTAGCCGATCTGCGCCAGAGCGGCGGCGCGGTCGCGCCAAGGGTCGATCCCGAATACGGACACGGAGCCGGCCGTTGGCCGCTCGAAGCCGATCCAGGTCTTGATAAGGGTCGACTTGCCGGCCGCGTTCGGTCCGACCAGGGCCGTGACGCTGCCCGCGGGGACCGACAGGTCCACTCCACGGAGTGCCCATGTCCGGCGTCGGTAGCTCTTGGTGAGTCCTGTTGCCTGGAGCGCGACCGCCTCGCCCCATCCTCCGGCACCGGCCATCGAAGGGCCTCCTATCCGTTGACCGGTATGGGCCCTTCCGGCAGTTCCACGACCACTTCCCCGTCCCCGGTGACCGTGACAGGGTACTTCACGAGCGGCAGCTCGGCGGGTGGGTCCAGGGCGTCACCGGTCTCCAGGTCGAAGCGCGACAGGTGCAGCGCACAGGTCAGTGAGTCGGCCGTCAGGAAGCCTTTGTCGAGCTCGAAGTACTCATGCGAGCAGATGCCCTGTACTGCGTGCAGACGGCCCTCCAGGTTGACCAGCAGGATGTCCGTCCCATCCACCTGGACCATCAGCATGGTGCCCGGGCGGACATCGTCGATGGTCGCTACCGGCACCTCACGGATCATGGGCGCGCAGCATCAGCGCG
>JACCYW010000261.1 GCA_013696275.1 Chloroflexota bacterium
GACATAGGCAGCCAGCTCGGAAGTGCCCGTGATGGCCCCCGCCACGACACCCAGGACGGCCATCGCCACCAGCGCCGTACCGCTGTCGAGGAGCACGGCGAGCAGCAAGCCGACTGCCGCGACGGGCATGAAATAGGGCAGTACGGAGCGATCGCCCGTCACCTTCAGCGCGAAAGTGGCCAGCACGACCACCAGACCGAGCAATACCAGCGAGTTGGCGCGGTGCCACAGTTCGGGCCGGAACCGCCACACCCAGCCCAGCAGGAGCGCGACCAGCAGCACCGACGTGAGCGCCCAACCGCCGGTCTTGGCAAGGTCGGGCTGCGGATCGAGCAGGCCAAGCTCGCGCAGTTGCTCGAAGACCGCCGCATCGACGCGCTGGCCCTCGCGGACCACGATCTCACCCTTGATGATGTTGAAGCGCACCTCAGGCACGGCGGCGGCGGCGGCCTGCATGGCCGCCTCGGTGCGGGCTTGATCGTAGGTCGAGTTGGCTACCAGGAGCGGCCCCAGGATGAGCTGCGCCAGGTCCCGCTCGGCCGGGCTGAAGCGGACCGCCAGGCGCGCCCCGAGGGCTGCCCGTGCCTCGTTCAACTGGGTATCCCGGACCTCCGCCCGTTGCGCCGTCTCCAGGACTCGCGCCATCTCCGAGCGCATCGATGTCCATTCGGCCGGCGTCAGATCCAAGAGCGTCGATAGTTCGTCGGGCGGCAGTCCCGGCACCGCCTCAGCGAGGGCGGCGCGGCGGACCGCCTCGCTGGACATGCTGGCGAACGCGGCATCGACCGGCTCCATCGCAGCATCGAAAGCTGCCGACTGGCGCTCGGCCGATGAGAAGCCCGTGTCGGCCGAATAGTCGTACTGGGGCGGGGTGCGAAGGCGCGCCTCTGCCCGACGGGCCTCGGTCTGTTCCTCCGAGAGGATGTCGATGGATCTGGGCGCGCGGACGTCACGTCCGGCGATATCGCCGACCTGGCCAGGAAAGCCCGTGGGCAGGATGTCGATGGACAGGATGACCGTCAGGCCGGCGACCATCAAAGATCCAGCCAGGGCAAGCCGCACGGCGTCGCGGCGGGTGAAGCCCGGCAGCCGGCGCCGGCGGGGCACGAACATCATGGGTGGTCGTGTCCCGCCAGATCCAGACGGGCAAGCTCCTGCGCGACCAGCCCGCTGACCTGCTTGCCGTCCGCTCGTCCTCGCGTCTGGGGCGACAACCGGGCCATCACCCGGCCGAGGTCGCGCGCGGAACTGGCCCCCGTCTCGGTGATGGCCTGGCTGACCAGCCGGCGTATCTCTTCCTCGTCGAGCTGTTGGGGCAGGAACGCAGCCAGTACCGCTACCTCGCGTTCCTCCCGCTCGGCCAGCTCTGAACGTCCTGCCGAACGAAAGGCTTCCATCGACTCGCGCCGCGTCTTCACCTCGCGCGAAAGCACGCCGATGAGCTCGTCGTCCGTAAGCGGTCGACGAGCTTCCTTCTCCACGTTGTAGGCAGCCGCGGTGGCCATCCTCAGCGTGTCACGACGAAGCTCATCGCGTTCGAGGATGGCAGACCGAAGCTCTTGTTGGAGACGCTGTGCGAGGGTCACCCGATGCTCCCCCGGCCAGTCAGGGCCGAGGACTGCCATCAGTCCTGACGACTGGCCTTCTTGCGCTTGGCTTCCTTGCGCTTGCGCTTGACGCTGGGCTTCTCGTAGTGCTCGCGCCTGCGAGCCTCCGCGAGGATGCCGCTCTGTTGGATCTTCTTGTTGAAGCGTCGCAGCGCACTCTCGAAGGTCTCGTTCTCACCGACACGGACCTCAGCGATTCGGGATCACCTCCTCGGATGGCAGTTCCTGCCATGGTGTTCTCGTATCTCGGTCCGACCGCCTTGGTTCGGTCCGTAGGGCGGCGGCAGTGTAGTCGAGGGTTCGGATACGGTCAAACCATGGTCGACTTGGTCGCTTGGGCGTAGGGGATCGAGCCACAGCGTCGCCACCTGGGTCGGGCCTCGCCGGGTCGTGCTCGACGTGGAGGCGGTCGACCGGCTTCTCACCGACACCTTCGCCGGACCGTACACTGCGCCGCCATGACGGAACGGAGCGAGTACCTCGATTCACGCCACCTCGGATCGCTGGTCGAACTGCTGGACGAACTCGCCATCCGACACGTCGGTCGGCCCCTCCTCTCGCTCCGGACCGACGACGGCATCGAGCTTTCCTGGGATGGGCCCGAGATACGCCGCCGTGCACGCCTCGCGGCATGGCGGATGCGACGACTCGGGCTGACACCCGGCGACCGGCTTCTCACCTGGAGCCCTGCCACGCCCAGGCTGCCGGCTGTCTATTTCGGCGCCATGATGGCGGGGTTGATCCTCGTGCCGCTCGACCTGCGCATGGCGCCGGAAGTGTTGCGTCGGATCGCGGCCAAGGCGGACACGCGCTGGCTAGCGC
>JACCYW010000262.1 GCA_013696275.1 Chloroflexota bacterium
GCGTGGAGCTGGCCGGCGGGGAGTCCTTGGCGGCACCCATCGTCATCTCGGGACTGGATCCCAAGCGCACCTTGCTCGATCTCATCGACCCAGCGCTGCTCGGGCCGCAGCTCGGCTGGCAAACCGCCAACCTCCGCCTTTCCGGCGCAGTCTCCAAGGTCGACCTGGTCCTGTCTCGCCTTCCCGCCTTCGCCGGCATCGACGACGACGACGGGGATCGACTGCGTGGCCGGATCCTGCTGGCCGAAAGCCTCGCCAGCCTCGATCACTCAGCCGATGCGCTGAAGGCTCGGCGGGTCGCCCACGACCTGGTGTTGGAGGCGACCATCCCATCGCTGGTCGACCCGTCCCTGGTGGATGCTGGATCGGGACGTCATGTGATGAGCGTCCTGGTGCAGGGCACGCCATACCAGCGCCGCGACGGGGCGGACGCGTGGGATGGTGATCGGGAGTCGCTGGGTGATCGCGTCGTGGAGCGGCTGGAGACGGTCGCGCCAGGCCTGAGCGGGTCGGTCGAGGCAAGGCGGGTGCTCACCCCCTTGGACCTTGAGCGCGAATACGGCCTGACCGGAGGTCACCCACTGCATGGCGAGCCGTCGCTGGACCAGTGGTTCGCTTGGCGTCCGATGCTGGGGGCGGCGCGCTACGAGATGCCGCTGCCCGGCCTCTACCTGTGCGGCTCAGGGGCCCATCCGGGCGGAGGGATCACCGGCTGGCCAGGCGCGAACGCCGCTCGACAGATCCTGGCCGATCGGAGGAGACGCCGATGAGGATCGGCATCGCGGGACTGATGGCGGCCGTGCTGCTGGTGGCTGGTCTGAGTGGCTGCACGGTGACAGCCACGCTCGTGGAGGATGAGATCATCGAGCAACGCCTCGACACCCTCCGTGGGCCACGGGTGAGCGTGGAGACATTCAATGGTCGCATCAGCGTCGTGACCGGCAGCGACACCAGTATCGACATCCGGGTAGTGAAGCGAGGGTCGGGCACCAGCCAGGCAGATGCCGAGCGGGACCTGGCGATGGTCGAACACACGATCACGCAGGAGCCCGGCCGCGTGACCATCACCGTGCGCCGCTTGGACAGGCCACTCACGCTGGGCAACAGCGGCGCGGACGTGGAGCTGGCAGTGCCACTGGATGCCGCCCTCGAGTTGCGGACTTCGAACGGCCGCATCGAGTCAGCGAATGTGACCGGCTCGATACTCGCTCGCACCTCCAACGGTGGCGTCACTATCCGTGACGGCGAGGACGTGGATGCGGAGACCTCCAATGGGCCGCTGTCGGTCAGTGCAGCCGGCGGCCGCCTAGAGCTGCGGACCAGCAACGGGTCGCTCGATGTCATCGCTGCCGAGGAGGCGCTCGTATCGGCGGAGACCTCGAACGGGGCCATCAGCTTCAGCGGGTCGCTGGCCGCTGGCGACCATGCCTTCCGCACCTCCAATGCCGCACTCAGCATCTCCATGCCGACCGACAGCGAGTTCACGATGGACGGCCACACGTCCAACGCCAGCGTGTCGAGCAGTTTCCCGTTGGCCGTGGCGCAGGACGCCCTGACCGGCTCCGTCGGTGAGGAACCGGACGTCCGCATCAGCGCCGTAACGTCCAACGGCGATCTGACCGTGACCGGCCAGCCCTGATCGTCATGCTCGCACGGTCGATGCCGACAGGAAGCCGAGCTGTTCGTCGGGCAGGTCAGGCCAGACAGCGGGCAGGTCAGGCCAGATATCCACCCAGACGCCCATCCTGAGATAGGTCGGCGCCGCGCGGGCGGTAAGGCTGAGGAGCGTTGCCCTGGCGTGCCGCGCTATCGCGGCCACCTGAGCATCGTATGACGCGCCGCCCGCTATCCCTGGATCAGCCAGCTCACGGATATGGGCCGCGATGCGTTCGAGACAGCATCAAGAACGGCCCCTGGAGAGTGGTCGAAAGGCCTGGAGGGCAGCCATGGTGCCAGCCGATCCGGTCCGCCCTCATGCTCGGCCGCTTCGCACCTCGATCAAGCGCATGTGTCCCTGGCGGTAGAAGGTTGCGCGCGCTGATCCTCATCTGTCCTCGTCTCTGCGGACGGCATGCCGATCGAGCGATGCGCTCCATCGCTGGCCGCGTTGCGGAGGGACCGATGATGGCATGCACCGACACAGCGGGGAAGATCGCACGGCGCCCTCGCGTCTTCACCGATACCCCTGGAGGCTGCTCGCTGGGCGGACCATCCGACCGTTGGCGCTCCGGGGATGGGCCGCCCGTGCTGTACCCGTGCCTTCACCGGGTGGGCTGCTCGCTGGGCGGACCATCCGACGGTTGGCGCTCCGGGGATGGGCTGCCCGTGCTCGGGGGTGTGCCTTCGCCGGGCGGGCTGCTCGCTGGGTGGACCATCCGACCGCTGGCGCTCCGGGGATGGGCTACCCGTGGTTGGTCCCGAGCTTCCCGTCGGTCGGGCTGCTCGCTGGGCGGACGATCGACCGCTGGGAGCCGTGCCGTCAGGCTCATCGGACGCCTCGCCGACATCAGACAGCGTGCCACCTAGCTCCAGCTCCTCACACTCTCGATGCAGCGCCTCTGGTCCACGGGAGCACTCCCTCAGGGGCGGTCCCCGCGATGTATCGCCGACCGCCCCGCACAAGGGCCCCGTAGCGGTGGACTTCACGCTCAGCTGTCGACGATAGAGTGCGAGAACCGCCCACCACGACGCCTTCCGGTGGATCCGACCCGCCACATCGAGGAACGCCGGCCGGCCGGCACATCCGTCGGCGGCTTATCGCGGATGAGGCTGCTGGTCC
>JACCYW010000366.1 GCA_013696275.1 Chloroflexota bacterium
GTGCCGCTACCGGCCCGGTACTGACCGCCGCCTGCATCAGCGCGGCCGCGGAGGACCAGCTGAAGAAGCGGTAGCCGCGCGCCGCTGCACATGCACATGGCGTCGTGGAGCACTCTCCTTCATGCCATACGTCGCCCGTGCCGACGCTCGACGGAGCCTTACCGTTGTCCAGTCGGTCAGTCGGCACGAGCTCAGCGTGGATAGCGTCGTCGACCGGGCGACATCGCGCCATAGAGGCGCCCCGAGGCGCCCTGAGACCTCCTGAGCCCGCTCGCACTCGTCGAGCGTCGCCGGCAGCGACGTATGACCAAGAAGCCATGCCCGCCGCCGTGCCCGCCCCCGTGCGACCAAGAAGCCATGCCGGTGCCTTGCCCCGCCCCCGTGCGACCAAGAAGCCATGCCCGCCGCCGTGCCCGCCCCCGTGCGACCAAGAAGCCATGCCGGAGCCGTGCCCCGGGCCCTCGTGCGACCGATGTCCCGCCTTAGTCGCTGCTGGCGACCCCCAGGAGCGGGTGCCACTCGATCCAACGTCGCTGGTGGCGTCTTCGTCCCTCTACCGGCGGCCGGTTTACTCCGCGCGTGGGACTCGAGCGTCGAGTTCAGCCCAGAACCCTCGGAAGCCGTCACTGACCTGATACCGATGAGCCGGCTCCAGTCCGCGCAGGATCCAGGCGTAGCTGACGGCTTGGTACGCCGCCGCCAGACCGAAGACCGGTTCCATCTCATCGCGCAGTCCCTCGACCCACCCCAACCTGGTGAGCGCGTCGAGCCAGCCACGCCAGAAGCGGTCTCGCAAGATGCGGTCCTCGACCTCTCCAAACCAGGCGCCGATATCCATGAGCGGATGCGATACGGCTGCGTCCGACCAGTCCAGGATCACCGGTCCGTGCCGGCGGCGCGCGATGTTGCCCGGGTGGAAGTCCCCGTGCACGAGCGCTTCGGGCAGTCCCGCCGCCTCGAGCCAGGTCGCGTGATGCCGGACCCAGTCCAGCACCTCTGCCACGCGGCCTGGCGCGACCGATGGGCCCTCGAGTTCGACAGAATCCGCCATGACATCGGCCAATGCATCCGCCAGCGCGCTCAACGGCCGATGAGGGCAGCCGATCTCGAGGAACCTGCTCAGCCGATCGAGGGTGTCAGCCTGGACGCCGACGAGTGAGTGGATCGCGGCAAGCAGGATCTCAAAGTCGGCTTCGTTCTCGGTGGGTCTCGTGCCGGCATCGTCGAGAAGCAGCCAACCACGCGGCGCATCGCTCGCGATGACGTGAGGCACGGCGGTGGCCACGATCCGCTCGAGCTCCGTGGTGACCTGCGGTTCGTGGTGAAAGAGAGTGAAGACGGCCTTGAACCAGGCGCTGCCATCCGTCGTCGATGCGCGCATCACGGCCGAGATGCCCCACAAGCGGCGTACCTCTATGGCCGCATCCTGCCGACGGCCAGCGACCTCGAGGGCGTCGCTGATCCAGGCCGTAGCCGCCGCGTGCCAGCCGGGTCGCGACCATCGTGGTCGACGATCAGGGATCTCGGAGTCGGACCTCCACTCCTGGAGCCAGCTGTCTATCCGGGGAGCGACAAGCTCGTGTGTTACGGGACGCAAATCCTCGATCGGCCACCACCCCAAGCCGGCCGGTATGGACCACTCCTCGATAGGAGCGTCGAACACGGCGAGGGCTGGCCGGATCGTCGGCTGTTCCTCATGTGGGGGCGGGAGATAAGTCTCTAGGACGACCAGATCGAGCCCCCACGATGCGTTGAGGTGGCGCAGTAGCGCAGTGACCAGCGTGTCGCCGTCGTACAGCATGGGGACGACCATCGGCAGAAGAACACCGACATCGGTCGCGCGCACGACGGCTGATGAGCGGTCCGTGTTCGGGATCAGCAGGTGGCACTCGAGCTCGGGCTGGGTCACGGTGGCAGGGTGCCACCCTGATCAGCCGGCCTGCTACGCCAACCTGCTGCGGACATCGCTTGCCTCTGCCCTGACCGCTGCCTGCATCAGCGCTGCCTCCGACGAGACGCTGAAGAAGCTGTAGCCGAGCGCCGCGTAGCGGTCGACATCCTCCGGTCTCCATAGCAGCACGCCCGCCGCCTTGCCGCGGTCGCGTGCCGCGCGCCCGACCGAATCGACGGCCGCCTGATAGTCGGCATGATCGATCTGGCCAGGGATGCCCAGGGCGTGGCTCAGATCGGCCGGGCCGACGAACAGGACGTCGACGCCATCGATGGCCGCGATATCCGACGCACTGTCGACGGCCTGACGGCTCTCGATCTGGAACATGCCCACAAGCTCATCGTTGCGAGGCGCTACGCTGGCGTGTCCGCCGGCACCGTAGGCCAGACCACGTGTGAACACAGCTACTCCCCGCACGCCCGCCGGCGGGTAGCGTAGCCAGGTCGCGATCTCAGTCGCTTCCGCAGCGGTTTCGACGCGGGGCATCATCACGCCCTCAGCTCCCAGGTCCAGCGCTCGACCGATGCGCAGTCGGGTGGCCTGCTCCACCCGCACCAGCGCCGTCGCATCGGAGCCAGCGATCGCCTGGAGCATCCCCAGGAGTTCGCCGTCGCCGCCTGCACCATGCTCCAGGTCGACCAGCACCCAGTCCAGCCCGGCGTGGGCGCACACCTCGGCGGCGGCCGGTGAGCCCAGGTTCAGGAAGGTACCCACGAGCAGCTCGCGGGCAAGGACGCGCTGGCGGAACGTTCGACCGACGGGCATGGCAGGCTCGCGTGCTCAAGCAGGTGACCGGCTGGAAAGCGGGTTGACGCGAAAGGCGGCTGTCCGCGAGAATCGGGTTTCGTGGGCCGCTAGCTCAATGGTAGAGCAGCTGACTCTTAATCAGCTGGTTGAAGGTTCGAGTCCTTCGCGGCTCACCAG
>JACCYW010000432.1 GCA_013696275.1 Chloroflexota bacterium
GGCGTCGGGCTAGGGCTCGGTGTGGGCGTCGGGCTAGGGCTCGGTGTGGGCGTCGGGCTAGGGCTCGGTGTGGGCGTCGGTGCGAGACTAACGGCCGAGAAGTCGTCGAAGCGCATCACAACGGAGCCTGGCTTCGCAGACCCGGAGAGATATCCCCTTACACCTATCGATCCGGCGTCCTGCAAGACGCTTGAGCTGTCACTCGCGCTTAGCGCCCACGCGCCAGGCTCGGCGGTCCCCACGCGCCAGGCCCGTATCTTGACTATCGTCGGCGCACTGCCGCTGACCTGCGCTCGCATGCGGAGTGAGGCGCCAGAGCGGTGGTCCAGACCCGCGATCAGCACCTCATTCGCGAGCGGTGACTCGCCATCCGCCAGGACGCGGCTGATGCCAGCGTACACGGACCCGTTCGGAGCAAGGCGGACCTTGCCACGATATTCATTGTTAATGTCGCTACGGAGCAACACGTAGGCCCAACCGCCGTTGCCCGTCACGGTGCCGGCGCTGCGTAGGGTGATCGCAGCGTCGACGTCAAGACCTTGCGTCGCTGTCAGTAGCCCGGTGCGGCCTTGCCCGGGCCCGGGCAGGACTATCACTCCTTCGCCGTCGACGGAGAGGTCAGCGCTCCGTCCCCGGGTCGACCAGGCTCCTCCGACTTGAGCGCTGGCCCAGCCGCCTCTGGTGGAACGTCCGAAGTCGTCCGAACCAAGCTGTGCTTGATCGGTAACTGTGTCGAGCCCGACCGGGCGACCGCCTTCGTCAAGGCTTCTGACTGACAGATCGTCGATATCGAAAGGGACTCGTTGAGCTGCGGCATCCGCCCCTACCTGGACTCGCACCCCAGCCGATCCCGTGCCTTGGAGCGCTGGGGCGGCATCGGTCACGGAGAGATCCCATCCGGCCGTCGGGGCTTCCCCGTCTCTCCACGCCTTGATCCGCAAGACCGTGGGATACACGCCGATCACCTCTGCCCGGACCCAGGTAAAAGCGTCGGGCGCGAACAAATGGTCGCCGTGGTCGCGCACGCGGCCGATCTCTGTCCGGGCACCGCTCTCGACCCGAACGACCACCAGCGATGCCTCCCCATCAGGCCGGACGCGGACGCCGACCCGGTACTCGGTCCCTCGCCCGATCCGGCGAGCCACCGCGAAGGATGAATGTCCCTTGCCGGTGGCGCGCTGATCGGCCCGAATGCGGAATCGGATGGCCGCGTCGGTGAGCTGCACCTGGGGAAGGAACGCAACGTGGGACGAGCCGCTTGGAACGATCACATGCCCGACCGAGCCATCGACGGAGAAGTCGTTGGCGTTGCCGGTAAGCCGGTATTGCCTGTCAGGCGCAGAGCGACCCCACCCGTCTTGCACGAGGCGCTCGAACCGATCTTCTACGCCGGGTGCGTCCTCGGCTGCCCGGCCGACCGGCGCCAGGACCGCAGCGGTAAGGACAAGAGCAGCGGTGACCATCGCAGACACGAATAGGTTGCGATCGCGAGGGGGCCGGGGACGAGAAGTGGGCGCCGGCCGATGCGGACCGGCTTCGAGAACGATGTGACCCATTTCCTTCGACCTCCTGTTTTCGTCCCAGGTGCGACGAAGCACGAGGACGCGGGCAGGTCGGCGGACAACGGCGGATGCGCAGGCTCGGTTCAACGCCTAGGACGAGTTCGGCGGCCCGGCCGCCTACCTATTCGGGCAGGCCCTCGGCTTGGCGACCCCGCCTCGCGACGGGTGTGCCTTCTTTCGTTCGTCTGATCACGGCAGTGGCCCGAGCATCGAGCCGTGCGCCCATGCTGGCAGGGGCCTAGTCGTCAGGCGAGGGCAGTACCTCCGTCAACTGACATCCTCACTGGCGCGGAGTGGCCGAGATGGCGGCAGCAGGCTCTGACCGAGGAGTGACTCAGACAGTGGAGGCACCCGATCCCCTCGTTGCCGAATGCGGACACGCACGCAACCGCGCGCCACGCGCGCCACGCACGCCGAGACGGGTTCGCGTGCTCCCCGGAGGACGGTGGGCGACTAAGGGATCGACGTCACGCGGTAGTCGTCGAAGGTGACCAGGACCGGCGCATTGGTGATGCCCGAAGAGATGTAGGTGCGCAGGCCGAGCGAGCCCGTGCCCTGCAGGGAAGCCGCCGAGTTGGTGGCCGTGTACTGCCATGTCGTCGGCTCGACCGCGCTGTCGGCCCAGGCGCGCACGCGGATGGTCGTCGGGCTGGCCCCGGTGACCTGGGCGCGCAGGCGGATGAAGCCATTGGCGGTATGGGTCAGACCGGCCACCGCGACCTCGCTGCCGATGGGTGACTCGACGTTGGCGATGACCGTGCTGGCGCTCACGAGGACGTTGCCATTGGCCGCCAGGCGGAGCTTGACGCGGTACTCGTTGGTGCCCGAGCGGCGGACGACGGCGTAGATGAACTGGCTGCCGCCGACGGCCAGCTTGTCGGTGCGCACCCGGAAGGAGAGCTCGACATCATGGGCCGTGGCGGTGTTGAGGAGGGCCGAACGACTGGCCCCCGCGGTGGGCACGACCATCGTGCCCAGACCGCCCGCCACGTCGTAGTTGGCGGCCGTGCCCCCGAGCGTATAGAGGCCACCGGTCGGGGCGCTGGCCCAGGTATCGGTCGCGGTCCGACCGAAGGTATCGTCGACATAGACGGTCGTGGCCGGCTGGGTCACCGTCCAGGTGAAGGGGTCGGTCGCGGTCAGCGTGCCATCGGAGACGGTGACCGTGACCGAGTAGGTGCCCGAGCTGGTGGAGCTAAGGGTGCCACTGATGACCCCTGTGGTCGGGTTGATGGTGATGCCATTGGGTAGGTTGGTCGCCGAGTAGGTCAGCGTGTCGCCATCGGGATCGGTCGCATCGGCGTCCATGCTGACGGTGGCGCCCTCGGCATCGGTGCGGTCGGTCAGGTTCGTGGTGAACACCGGCGCCTGGTTGGCCGGTCCGATGCTCGTCACGCGGTAGTCGTCGAAGGTGACCAGGACCGGCGCATTGGTGGTCGACGAGGAGAGGTAGGCACGCACGCCGACGGCCCCCGCGGCTTGAAGCGGACCAGCGGAGCTCGTCGTGGTGTACTGCCAAGTGGTCGGTTCGGATGAGCCGTCGGCCCAGGCTCGCATCCGGATGGTCGTCGGGTTGGCGCCGGTGAGTTGCGCGCGCAGCCAGATGAAGGTGTTGGGTGCGGTGGAAAGGCCGGGCACCTGCGCCTCGACGCCGAGCGCTGTCTCGATGCCGTTGACGACGGAGCTGGCCTGGATGTAGATATTCCCGTTCGTCGCCCGGCGCATCTTCGCTCGGTACTCGTTGGTGGCATTGATACGGCGCGCGATGCCGTACACGAACTGCGCACCGCCGGCGGCCGTCTTATCCGTCCGGGCTCGGAATGACAGATCTACATCGAGGGCCGAGACGCTGTTCAATACGGCCGAGCGATTGCCCCCCGTACCCACCGCGATCGTGCCCAGTGAGCCGGTCACGTCATAGTCGGCTGCTGTGCCCTGGAGCGCATACGTGCCGCCCGGGACAGTGCTGCCCCAGCTGTTGACCACGGTCCGGGTGAAGCGATCATCGGCGTAGACCGCAGTGGCATCGATGGCCCGATAGGTAGCGGTGTAGGTGGTCGCTTCGGTGGGTGCCACATCATGGGTCGCCGCTCCGCCGTCCGACCACGCGACGAACTCATAGTTCGTCCCGCCTAGAGTCTGGGGTGTCGGTCCGGTGATGGGGTTGCTCGATCCGCTGATCACGGTGCGCTCGAAGGGAGTCGTATCGGTGCCCTCCACTGAGAGCTGAAGACCAGAAGGCTGCGTGCGGAAGCTCAAATCGATCGTGCGAGGGTCGAGCTGTCTGCTGACCGTATGACGAAGCCCACCCGAATCAGTGGCCGTGAGGCGCAACTCAAGATACGCGGGGTAGGCATGGTCGGGGGTCGTGAACGATCCTCCCGCAACCCCGGCGTAGCTTTGCAGGGCATGCTCATGGCAGCCACCGGCCACCGCGCAGTGGTGCAGGATGAGGGACCAGGAGAGGGCCGAAGCCGGTAGCGTGCCGTCCTCTGTATCCGTTGCACTACCAGCAAAGTCGATCCGGTCACCGACGGTCCACCGGATGGTGGATGAGGGTGCGTCGATGGAAGCCACAGGCGACGAATTGCCCACGCTGATGACGATGGACTCCGTATCGGTCGCGCCGCTTGGATCGGTCACCATCAGACGGACGAGGTGGCTTCCCGAACTGGTGAAAGTGAACGATGGCTGCGCTTCCGTCGAATCGTCGTAGGCCCCGTCGTCGTCGAGATCCCATCCATAGACCAACGCGCCGTTCTCGGGGTCGGAAGAGCCCGTACCGTCGAAAGATACCGCCAACGGTGGGGCGCCAGAGGTGGGCGTCGCTGCGATGCGTGCCGTTGGCGGCTGGTTGGCACTGAAGTACGTGACACGCCGGATGGTGCCCCCCAAGTGATCTACGTAGAAGAGGTCACCGTTGGGACCGATCTCTAGATCGACCGGGTTACTCGCCTGGGTCACGAATGCCTTCCCAAGTGCAGCATCTGGAACTCCGCTTGCATCCGCCGGCATCACCCAGATGCAGTTTCGAGCGTAATCGGCGAAGAACAAGGCTCCTTGATACTCGGCGGGATATGTCCCACCTTCATAGAAGGCCAAGCCGGAGATCGACGCACTCCCCAAGGGGCACACGTCGCCAGGAAAGACGGGGACTTGACGAGGGTAGGCGAAGAACGGATCCGTAACTGCTCCGGTCTGAGCGTAGAGACCTTCGCAGATGTTGACATCGAAGCTGTCCCATGAAGAGTGACGAGGAGCACCTTCGTAGCAGGGCCAGCCAAAGTTGCGTACAGCCGCCGTGGGCGCCACGACGCGGTCGATCTCCTCCCATCGCGACTCGCCGACATCCCCGACCCACACTTCGTTGGTGCCTGGGCGAAAAGTGAACCGGAAGGGATTGCGGAACCCATGGGCGATGATGCGACGGGCATTTTCGTCCGGCCCCTGGGCAGGGTTGGTCGCCCAAGCGGCGCCGGTAGCGGGATCGACTCGGATGATCGTGCCGTCCAGTCCGGTGGGATCACCGCTCGTCCGGACATCCTGGCTGCGCAAGGAGCCCCCTTCGGCCGTTGGCAAGGTCTGGCTGCCCCCCACCCCGGTAGGGGGATCACCGCACGGGTTCTTGGGCGTGGGACTGCCTGCACTTCCGCCCCACTGGCCCCAATCCCGATTGGGGCTTACGCGCGCCGCCTCCCCGGCGCTTGCGTACAGTGCCCCATCCGCTCCAAAGCCAAGGTCATCCACTGTGTGGTACGCGAACTGTTGGCACCAGTCATTGATGAGCACCTGTTCCGGGCCGGTCATGGTGTTGCCGGCAGCCTGCAAACGCGACAGGCGTCCGCTGACGACGCACCCATCCGTGCCGGCTCCAGGTGGCGTCGGACACGGGTCCGAGGCGATCCCGGGCGTGCCCCATGTCGGTGCAGTGCCGCCGATCGGGGCATCGTAGTTGTACAAGACGTAGAGGTAGGGATCGTCGGGGAAGGATGGAGCGAGAGCCAGGCCCACGAGTCCGCGGTCCCAGAAGGAATGGACGTTCGTGGTCAGATCAGCGAACGTGTCAGGCACAGTGTCAGTAAGGCTGTCGAATACTTTGATGGTCCCTCTCTTCTCAGCCACGAAGATCCGCCCATCGCGCGCGAACTCGATGTTCATCGGTTCCGTGAGCCCGCTCAGAGCCACCGAGTCCTGGAATCCTGGCGGTGCCACGGAAGCAACAGCGGACTGGATGGGCGTCGAACCGGACTCCGTCGGCGCCGCTTTGGCCTGTGCCGGCCACATCAGGACGACCAGCAGTCCAACGACCATGAAGCGGCTGAGAGTTCGTCGACCCGCGCCGTGAGGATCGCGGGCACCGACGGTCAGGAGAACGACAGGCTTCATCCGACGCGACCTCTCTGGGACAGCGAGCGGTTCTGGGAGACCGGACGCTATCGATGGATAGTACGCCTCCCGCTGCTTCCGTGCGACTCTATTTTGGGCAGGGCCTATACCCAGGGCCAGCGGCGGAGGGACGAAGGTCGGCCCGACATTGGAGGGGCCCCTGGCTGCGGCCGTGCGTCAGGCCGGCTGCCTCTGAGCTCGGAGCCGACCGCCGCGATGCGCGCAACGACGTCGGCAGCGGCTGGCCGGTCGCCACGATGGCCGCTTTCCGACTCAGGCACCGCAGGGCTGCAGCCATGATCGCGCCGCCCGGACTCTCTGCTCAGGACGTGTAGACGCTCTCCGGGTCCAGGACCTCACGGATCAGGCGCAGCTCTTCTGCTGACGGTGGCGCCGTCTTTGTGAGGGTCGTCGAGACGCGCGGCTGCCAAACCATCTGCTCACGCACGTCTTCCACGGCGACACCCGGATGCAGGGCATCCAGGCGCATCTCGCCATCCAGGTCGAAATGATAGACACCCAGATCCGTCACGACGACGGACGGACCGCTCCCTAGCCAGCCCTCTTCGCGCCGGATCCGTGCACCATCCGCGCCGCCCAGGTTGCCCGGCGAGGTCCGGAAGTCGATCCGCTCCACGAAGGACCGCTTCGACTGGCGGACGATGACGAAGACGGCGCGGGCATTGATGGCGATCTCACACGCTCCACCGGAACCCGGCAGGCGCGTGCCTGGGTGGACGTAGTCGCCGATGACCGTGGTGTTGATGTTGCCGAAGCGGTCGATCTGTGCTGCGCCAAGGAACCCGACGTCGATGAGACCGCCCTGGAGGTAGTAGCCGAAGATCTCCAGCATGCTTGTCACCGCTGTGGCGCGGGTGACGATGGTCGGATCGCCGATGCTCAGGGGGAGCCGAGCCGGTCGGGCACCGAAAACGCCCGCCTCGTACACCAGCTCCAACTCCGGAGCCACCGTCAACTTGGCCAGGTTGACCGCGATATTGGGCAGGCCCACGCCCACGAAGCAGACACGCTGTCCCGCGAGCTCGCGTGCCGCGGCCACGATCATCATCTCGTTGGGCGTGAAGTCGATGGCCTTGATCGGCTGGATCGGCACGCTGGTCATCGTTGCGAAACCACACCATCAGTGAACACCGGAGGCTGCGCAGCGGCCCCGGGGTGGTCCAGGTCGACCATCGCGGCCAGGGCGGTGAAAGAAGTAGCCGGAAACGGCAACCACGTACGCCGCCGGGCAGCAAGAGCCCCCGCGGCATGGCCCATCAGGGCTCGTACGCGCTGTCCCTGTTCACTGATGGTGGCTTTTCGACGAGCTGATCCGACCGGCGACCGGGCCGGGCCCACACTGCTCATCGATAGTCGCCGTAGTCGACCGAACCGGATGGCGCGGGACCTGGTCGCAACGATGCCAGCCGCTCCGACCCCAGCTTGGCCACGTACGCGGCCCTGTCAGCGACCCCGTGGACCCACTCGTCCAACCAGCCGGAGAGGGCTTCAGCATCGCGGCTGATGGGATCCCAGTCGAGGTAAAAGCGGTTGTCACGGTCGTAGTGGCCCTGCGAGTAGGAAGGGTGCGCGCCGAATGGCTCGACCACCACGGCGTCCACGATGAGCCCGGGGATGACCGTCCGATTCGGGTCTGCCCGCACGACCTCTTCATCGACCAGCTCCTCGACCACGACGATGACCCGGTCGGCGGCGAAGGCTGCTTCCTTCTGGCAACCGAGCAGCCCCCAGATCTGGGTGTCGCCGGCCGCCGAGGCGCGTTGCGCGTGGATGATGGTCACGTCCGGCCGCAGCGGCGGGACCGCGTAGACCACCTCGTCGCCATAGGGTGAGCGCACCTGGCGGATGAGTGGGTTGGCGGCCGGCATATCGGTCTCGAAATAGGAACGGAGCGGGAAGAAGGGCAGATTCATGGCCCCCGCCGTATATCGACAGACCATCCCGAAGTGGCTGTACTCCTCCAACTCGAGGGAAGCCGGCTGTCCTTCGGTCAGGCGGCGGATGGCGTGAAGACCAC
>JACCYW010000067.1 GCA_013696275.1 Chloroflexota bacterium
CACCTGGGCTTGGACGGCGCACAGGCGCCGGACCACCGCTGCGACGGGCAGGCGGCCGACCGGATCGAGCAGCTGCCGCTGCATCCGCCACGCGAGCGCCTGTTCCCAGCTGACCTTCACGTCGTGAACACCTCCAGGCAAGCAGCAGGTGGCAGTGTGCCGGAGCGCACTGATGCGAGGGGTTCCGACGACATGCGGGGTTGTGGACCTGACGCTCCGACTGCCCGACGGTATCTTGTGCCCAGGCACCAGTCCGAGAAAGGGCGGCGATGACGACCGATGGACCGACGGCGCGGCTGAATGCCGACTTCAGCAGCCCCGATGCCAGCGCGACTCCATGGTCGGAGGCGCAGGCGCAGCTTGAGCGGGCGGAAATCTTCTGGCTGTCGACCGTGCGACCGGACGGCCGACCGCGCGCCACGCCGTTGATAACCGTCTGGCTGGATGGGGCGCTCTACTTCTGCACCGGGCCGGCCGAGCGAAAAACCCACAACCTGAGGAGCAACGCGCACTGCTGACTACCGGCTGCGGCACGATCGGGGAGGGCATGGACGTGGTGGTCGAGGGCGATGCCCTGCCCGTGACCGATGAGACGATCCTCCAACGCGTGGCTGAGCTCTATGCCGCCAAGTACGGTGAGCCCTTCATCTTCACCGTGGGCGAGGGTGCTTTCCAGAGCGATGGCGCCACCGCCCTGGTCTTCCAGGTAAGACCGACCAAGGCGTTCGGCTTCGGCAAGGGCGACGCGTTCAGCCAGACCCGCTGGCGATTCTGAGACGCGTCCTCAGCGTTTTGGCTCTTGGTGGGTGCAGTGAGTAAGCTGGAGATCGTTCCGTTGCTCTCGGCACGGCTGCGGCATCTGGCTGATCTGTTCGGCCACTGGCGCAAGGCGGGGCTCCCATGCCGCATCGATGGCTGTCACACGCTCGTTAGCCACAAAGTAGAGAGGAAGGCGCGCGGCCGGCGCGACCCTGGCGTCGAGGGAGCTGCCGCCGTGCTCATCGGCCCTTATTCGTCACGCGCAGCTCGATCAGGTAGCGCTTCGTGATCCGGCCTCCGTATCGGGAGTCCATCAACCGCTGGATACAGCTCAGGAGGCCCTCCCGGGCCGCCGGCTCCATCACGATGTGACCCGAGTAGGTGAGCAATAGATCCCGGTACTCCGTCGTCGAGTATCCGATCTCCCGCTCGTGCCGGCGGACGACGGCAGGCTCGAACCTTCCGGTCTGATCGATCTCCTCGCTGTTGGAAGGAATTGAGGCGACAGTCGGAAGCCGCAGGCCGGCCTCTGTGGCCGGATCCCAGCGCTCATAGCAGTCCTGCACCTCGGCGAAGAACTCCTCGCTCCCGCCAGCCACATGGTGGGTATCGATGGTGGCCAGTGCTCCGCCGGGGCGCAGGGCGTCGGCGGCCTTTCCAACACGTACCTCAGGGTCGATCCAGTGGAACGCTGTGGCCGAAAGCACAGTGTCGAAAGGCTCGTTCGGCAGCGTCCAGTCCTCGAAGGCGCCGGCGGCGATCCGTACGTTGGGGAAGGCGTTGAGGTTGCGCCTGGCGACCGCCGCGAGTCGCGGACTCAACTCGACACCCACTACCTGGCAGCCCCGTTCCGCCAGTGCCAGCGTGGCCTGTCCCGTGCCGACCCCTATCTCCAGCACACGGCACGAAGGACCGATGCAGGCCAGCTCCGCCAAGTCGTCGAAGAGTCGGGCGGGATAGCTGGGCCGCATGCGGTCGTAACGTTCGGCGTCTCGCCCGAAGGTGAGTCGGAGAGCCTCCCTTTCCGAGCGCTCTTCCTGTGCCGAACCGCCCTTGAGCTGGTCTGTCATGACCGCGCCACGGGTCTGTCATGACCGCGCCACGGGTCAAAACCGAGCATCGGTCGCCAAGGGTCCTGTGGAAGTGGTCTTCGCGCGGGCATCACACATCTTCGCTCAGCGACAGGCTCGGGGGCTTCGAGGGATCGATGCCGATGGTACGGACAGTCGGAGCCCACCGGCGGCTTAAGCGCGGCGACGCGATGGGATCGACTGGCCCCCCCGCGGGCTTTGACGGTCCCTCCGCGCGCTCGACGTTCCCTCCGCGCTCTTCCACGAGGCGACACGCCGTTGCAGGCCACGCGGCGTGGCGTTGCCGGTTGCAGGAGCCAGCCGATGAAGATCGCAGGCCGGGACGCGACCCGGCTTAGCCGACCCGCTAGGCCCGATATGTCAGCTCCGTCGACACGGCCTGGTTCAAGCGACCCGGACAGCCGAGGCTGATACCGGTTCCATGGCTCAGGACCTCAGTCGCACCCCGGTAGCTCCTCGGTGCTCGGACGGTAGGTCACTGTGTGGTCGTTGGCGGTCGCCTCGATGAGCGGCTCGGGTCCGACTCGCAGGATGATCGAGAGTTCGATGGTCTCCTTCGCATCGACCGCCGAACGCCACCGAGGTGGGATGTAGTCCAGGTTCTCATCAGGGACATCGGCACGCCACTTCACATCATTGACCTCGCCGAGCCACTCGGTCCCGCAATGGACATACAGCCGATAGCGTTGGTCGAAGCCGGGTTCGATGAACGCGCCCGACTCGAGCACGTCCGGCGGTGGCAGGGATGGGTCGCCATGTACCTCCCCGGGCGCGGCCACGGCTCCCGGTCGGGACAGATCGGCGTCGACCAGGGTGCGTTCTTCCGGTGCACCGCCGGGCGGGTCGTCGGCTCCGAGCTGGATGGCGAACGGTCCGACCGGTAATTTGGCTCGATCCACGGCGACCAGGTAGGCGTGCGGGTTGGCGTCGGCTGTGCACGCCGCCGGCGCATCGACCAGCACGATCTCAGCGTGAAGCAATGCCCGCGCGCCGTCGACCACCACATCGTCCAGGCGCAGCTCGGGGCAGCTCGAGCCGTAGACCGCGCCGAACCAGATGACCACCTCGGACCGGAAGTCGACCGCGGGGGTGGCACCGTCAAGTCCGATGGTGGTCCAAAGTCGCTGGTAAGACGGATCGTCGCTGGCCACGCCGGTGCGGTAAGCCTCGCCCATGCCCTGCTCGTCAGCCAGCAGGCGCCATCCATCGCCGGCCTGGGGCTGCGGGCCCTCGGGCGGGGCATCTTGCGGATCGACGCCCTCGATGCAGATGCGCTCACCTGCGAAGCGCGCCGCGATGGCCGCCACGCGATCTGCCGTCAGGACCCCGGGGTTGACCGACACGACGCCTTGTGTCACCGAGATGCTTGACGACAGGTCGAAGAGGGGTGCTATCTCATCGGCCAGCCGACGCTGAAGGCCCATCAGCTCGGCTTTTGTCCAGTCGACCCCCACGGCCACGACGCCCACATCGGGGAATCGCTCCCCCAGCTCGGCTTGGCGAGCGTCGGCGTCCACGCTGAAGGCAACGGTGATCCAGCCTCCGTGGTCTCGATCGATCCAGATCTCCTCGAAGCCTGGCTTGACCCGGGCCCAGGCCTGGACCCGATCGATGGGCATCTCGTTGGCCACGTAGATGGGTGAGTCCCGATAGCGGTCAGGCGACGCGCTGATGTGCTCGACATCCTCGCACCGGCGCAGTTCCTGGCCGACCGCGGCAGGTGCGGACGGGGAGGCAGCAGGTCGGGCCGAGGCTGCAGGTCGGGCCGAGGCTGCAGGTCGGGCGGAGGCCGTTGCTCCCGAAGGGTCGGGCGCACCTACGCCGACGCTGCAAGCGCTCGCGATGGTCGCGACGGCGGCGATCAACCCCAGAGCTGTCGACTGGCGCATCGGCCATCACCTCGTATGGCTTTCCGTGTCAGACGCTGAGGCCCCGGTGTCTGGTTCCGGCGGGACGGAGATGGAGGCACTGTACCGTTGGCCCGCGTCATGACCGGCGATCAGGACAGCCTTCGGGAGAGCGCTCCCCCACAGCTGGTGGTCGATGCCTTCGGTGGCCGGGCGCCAGCGGAGCCCCTCGTCGGCGGCGAGGGCCGCGTGGCGCTGCGGCGAGAGACTCATGCCGGGTCGCTCGCATCCGGTGACCAGCCCAACTCCGCTCGGGCACGCCGGTTGCTCACCTCGCCGCCATCGTCCACGACGTTGTAGATCCCGGCAAGACCGCGCTCGGCCGCCAGGGCCGCCGCACGGGCGGCCGCCGCGACCTCCACGGTCGGCCCCTCCCCCGGCGCTCCCTGCGCGGTACCCGGTCCGTACAGGAACCCGTAGCGGAGCACCAGTCCGACCAACCCCTCGGTCGCCAGGACCAAACGCTCCAGCTCGATGATGCCCGACACGACGTCGGCGGGATCGTCCATCGCTTGCCTGAGCGGATCCGTCTCGAGGTGCGGCAGTCGTCCCGGTGCGTAGAGCCAGGCACCACTCTGCGCCACCATGCGACGTGCTGCGGAAGCGAGCGTCGCATCGACCAGGTGCCGTGTACCGAGCTCACGCAGCCGTCTGTTCCGGGCGAGGTCGTGCGGCTCGAAACCTCCCGCCAGGTCTGTCAGCTGATGGACCACGACGTCCGGTCGAGCATCGACCACGGCGATACGCAGGGCGTCCGCGTCATACACGTCCACCACGGCGGGCTCGGCGCCGACTCTGCGGAGCCATTCCTGCCTCTCCGCCGAGCGCGTCGTGCCGGTCACCTGATGGCCGGCTGCCACGAGCATCGGCACGAGCTGCCGGCCGACCGCACCAGCGCCACCGGCTACGAAGATACGCATGTGCGCTCCACCTTACGAGGAAGCCTTCCTGAAGCCCGCTGAGCCGGACGGCGCAAGGGTGACCGGGTCCCTGGCCGCGGCAGGCCCTCAGCGCGACGGTCATCGGCGTAGGCTTCCAGGTGATGGATGGTAGAAGTGCCCAAGCGCTCGTCCGGGCTACCTCGGCTGGCCTGGTCTTGCTGGCCATCGTCGTCCAGGTGATGACGGCCATCGCGGCAGGCAGCTTCGACCCCACCCGGTTCTTCGCATTCTTCACGGTGCTGAGCAACCTGTTCGGGGCGGCACTCTTCCTGGTCCTGGCGCTGCGATGGAGGTCTGCAC
>JACCYW010000437.1 GCA_013696275.1 Chloroflexota bacterium
GCTTCGAGGGCCGTGCCGGCCGGGACCAGCGTCGGCTTGCTCAGCGATGGGACGCATGCTCCGGACGAGGAGCGGCGCGGGGTTCTAGCGGTACCGCCCTGCATGTGGTGGTAGGCTTGGCCATAGACCCCCAGCTGTAGTAGTGGCTTTCTCGCCCGGAGGTTCTCCGACGATTGCGCTGTCCGATATGCCATGAGAGCGACACGCGCGTGGTGGATTCGCGCGACCTTGATGAGGCTGCCATCAGGCGGCGCCGCCAATGCACGGCCTGCAACGGTCGCTTTACTACCTACGAGCGCATCGAGTCGGCCCGTCTCACGGTGGTCAAGCAGAGCGGTGGCCGCGAAGAATTCGACAACGCTAAGCTGGCGTCCGGCCTGGCCAAGGCGCTGACCCGCCGGCCGGTGCCGGTGGATGCGGCCGAGCGGGCGGCCGATGCCATAGAGGCTGAACTGCGCAGCCAAGGCGTCAACGAGATCCCGTCATCGCGCATCGGCGAGCTGGCCATGGAGCGGCTTCGCCAGCTGGACCAGATCGCCTACGTCCGCTTCGCCAGCGTCTACCAGAGCTTCGACGACATCGAGCAGTTGAAGCGCGAGGTCGATACGCTCTATGAGCAGCGCTCGGATCGGGCGCCCGGTCAGACCGATCTTGCGCTTGTGACTTCAGTCCCGCCAGCCGCCAGATCTGGGCGCCGCTGATGTCGGTCCTTTCCGATCGTGACATCCGGAGCTCGCTTCAGTCCGGGCGGGTGCGCATCGACCCATACGACCCGACCTGCCTTCAGCCATCCTCTGTCGACCTCCACCTTGACCGCGACTTCCGCGTGTTCCGCAATAACCGCTACCCGTACATCGATGTGCGGACGCCACAACCAGACCTCACGGAGATCGTCAGCATCTCGGACGACGAGCCGTTCATCCTGCACCCGAACGAGTTCGTCCTGGGCCAGACGCTGGAGTGGGTGGAGCTTCCGGACGACCTCGTGGCGAGGCTAGAGGGCAAATCCAGTTTGGGGCGCCTGGGCCTGCTCATCCACTCGACCGCCGGCTACGTCGACCCGGGTTGGAAGGGCAACCTGACCCTGGAACTATCCAACGTGGCGAACCTGCCCATCGCGCTCTATTTCGGGATGAAGGTCGGCCAGATCAGCTTCTTCCGCATGTCCAGCCCCGTCGAGCGACCGTACGGCTCCAAGGAGCTCGGGTCCAAGTACCAGGGTCAGTCATCCCCGACCGCGTCAGAGTCGTATCGTGACTTCGAAACCTCGCGCAAGGCCGCCAAGGGCGGTCCGCGCCACGAATGAGCGGCCTCCGGCCAGCAGCCGTCGACTGGCACACCGACCTGGGGGGCGGGGTTCGCGTGGCCCTTGTCCAGGCCGGTGTGTTCACTTCCGACGCAGGCACGGTCTTCGGGCCCGTGCCCCGGCTGATGTGGGACCGACTGGTGGCCGATGAGATCAATCCCGACGCCACCCTCACCCAGGCCCTCAACTGCCTGATGGTGGAGACGCCGGACGGTCGTGTCCTGGTGGAGACGGGCGTCGGCGAACGCATGGATGAGCGGCATCGCCAGCAGCGCGGGGTCGCCGGCGACGCCATCCTGCCGGCTCTGGCCAAGGCAGGCTTCGAGCCGGCAACCGTCGATATCGTGGCCCTCAGCCACCTTCATTTCGACCATGCAGGCGGGCTCTTGCGCGCCGACGGCGAGCGTGCTTTTCCCCGCGCCACCATCGTCGCTCAGGCGGTCGAGTGGGAGTTCGCGCTGGGCAGCAATCCCCGACTCCAGGCGTCATACGACCAGCCTGAGATCCGGCTGGTCGAGAGTTGGGCGCGCGAGGGCGCGGTGGATGGAGAGAGGGAGGTCCTGCCGGGCGTGTCGGTCGTTCCGACCGGTGGCCACTCCGGGGGTCACCAGGCCATCGTCGTCCGTGGGCAAGGCGGCACGGTCGGCTTCTTCGGTGACCTGTGTATGCGCCCATGGAGTGCCCACCCGCGCTGGGTCCCGAGCTTCGACGACTTTCCGCTGACCAGTGTCCAGGTCAAGGCTTCGCTATTCCGTCAGGCGACCGAGGAAGAGTGGACGGTGGTGTTGTCGCACGAGCCGCGCACCCCGGTCGGGCGGTTCCAGGCCGACCGCGACCGCTACCGCTTCGTCTCGCTGACGTGACGCAGCGTCGGGGCGCTGCCCGGTTTCCGCGTTCCTATCTCCCCCGGCGATGATATGTCGGGCTACCCGGCGATCCGGATGCCTATCACTTCCCCGGGGAGTAAGTGGCGCAAAGTCCAGCGTGACGCCATCGGTGACTTGCCCACATCATCGCAGGGGAGAGTAAGAGGTGCGAATGCGACGGGCGACCCTCGTGACGGCAGCCGGGCTACTGCTCGCCGCGGGCTGTACCGCCGGCCCCACCGTTCCAACCGCGCCGCCACCGACGACGGCGGCGACCTTCGCGCCGAGCGTGCCCGCCTCGGAAGATCCAGCCGGAGCGTACGCCCGCCTCTTGTCGATGATCCCTGACACTATCGCGCCTTCTTGTGAGCCCACCGAGTTCACCGAGACGTTCCCGGCCGAGCCTGGCCAGCTGGCCGGCGCCGACTGCGACCTGCCCATCGATGCCCAGATCGACTTCGTGAACTACGAGCTCTATGTCGATCAGGCGTCGATGGATGCCACTTATGACCTTCTGGCTAGAGGCTTCCAGAACGGCGGCGGGACGGTCGATGGTCCGGGCTGCCCCGAAGGTCCCGGGCCGATCGCCAACGATGATGATCGCGCACTCTGCTACATGTTCCTGGTCGATGACGCGCAGATTCAATGGACCGACCGGGCTCACTTCATCTTAGCCAACGCATTCCACGACGACGGTGACTGGCAGGCACTGTTCGACTGGTGGATGGATGCAGGGCCGGTCGCCCCCTAGGCCCCGGTGGCTGCCAACAGCGGTGCGAGGATCCGCTCCACGTCGAGAACGGTCAAGGGACCCCTTATCACCTGACGGATGACCCCATCGCGATCCACGAATAGCTGCGTCGGTAGTCCGTACGCGCGGTAGGTGTGGAAGACGGCGGAGCTGGCATCGAAGCCGATGGTGTACTCCAGGCCGTATGTCTCGGCATAGGCGCGCACATCGTCCGGTGACGTTTCCTGC
>JACCYW010000438.1 GCA_013696275.1 Chloroflexota bacterium
CGGCGAGCTTCCCAGCCCCGTACGGTGACAGCGGCCGAGGCAGCGCACGCTCCGAGAGGGGGAGCTCGGCATGGCCCACGGCAGCGCCCGAGGAGGCGAAGAGCAAGCGCGGCACGCCCGCGCTGCGCGCCCCTTCCAGAACAGCCAGCGTGCCCTCGACATTGATGCGCAGGTCGCCCAGCGGATCGACCAGCGAGGTGACGATGCCGGCTCGCGCCGCCAGATGGACCACCGCATCGGCACCGGAGAGTGTGCTCGGCGTGATGTCCGCGATGTCCGAGCTCACGAGCTCCGCCGCGGTGCCGGCCAGATTGTCGTACCCCGCAACCTCCCCAGAGTCGATCACCCGCACCCGATCGCCGCGCGCCTCCCGGGCGCGCACCAGGTTCGAGCCGATGAAACCCGCGCCCCCGGTCACGACCACCAGGCGTGGCTGGTGGCTAATGGTCGACCGCTGCAGCATCGACCGCAGGATAGCCTCCGGGCGATCAGACCCGGCCAGGCTGCCTGGATCACCATGGTGCGGCCTTGGTCGGGCGGCCGGCGTGTTCCAGATGGGCACCACGGAGCCATCGTCGGCCGTGACACCGCTCATGTCGTGCCACACGAACCTCCAGCCGTTCACCTGACACAAGCTGGCGCTCCTGAGCGGCATGTGTGGCGTACTCCTGCCCGTCCGACAAGATGGGGCCATGCCCCAGGACCTCAGGCGCCGCCCGTATACTCCGGCCCGTGACCCGGACCGCACTCATCACTGGCATCACCGGCCAGGACGGCTCGTACCTGGCCGAGCTGCTCATCGAGCAGGGCTATCACGTGGTTGGCATGACGCGCCGCTCCAGCACCAGCGGCCAGGAGCGCATCGCCCATCTCGACGGACAGCTGGAGCTGGTCCAGGGCGACCTGCTCGACCAGGCCTCACTGGTGGAAGCCCTCCGCTCCAGCAAGCCGCACGAGGTCTACAACCTGGCTGCGCAGAGCTTCGTCCCGACGTCCTGGAACCAGCCGGTGCTGACCGGCGAGTTCACGGCCCTGGGCGTCACTCGCCTGCTGGAGGCCATCCGCCAAGTCGACCCGACCATCCGTTTCTACCAGGCCTCATCGTCCGAGATGTTCGGCCAGGTGCAGGTCTCACCACAGGACGAGAGCACGCCGTTCCATCCCCGCAGCCCCTACGGCGTGGCCAAGGTCTACGGCCACCTGTTGACGGTCAACTACCGCGAGAGCTACGGCATCTTCGCCGTGTCCGGCATCTGCTTCAATCATGAGTCGCCCAGACGGGGCCTTGAGTTCGTGACCCGCAAGGTGACCGACGGGGTGGCGCGGATCAAGGCCGGTCTGACCGATGAACTGCGGCTGGGCAACCTGGCGGCGCAGCGTGACTGGGGCTTCGCAGGCGACTACGTTCGCGCGATGTGGCTCATGCTGCAGAACGACGAGCCACGCGACTACGTCATCGCGACCGGACACACCCACACTGTCCGTGAGCTGTGCGAGGTGGCCTTCGCCCACGCTGGTCTGGACTATCGGGATCACGTCATCGAAGATGCCAAGTACCTCCGGCCGGCAGAGGTCGACCACCTGCTCGGGGACGCCTCACGAGCGCGAGCCGACCTGGGCTGGAACCCGCAGGTCAGCTTCCAGGAGCTGGTCCAGATGATGGTCGACGCTGATCGGGCTCGCCTCGAGCGCGCGCTGCCGGCGGGTGCCGCGAGCGTGGGCTGATGCGCGTCCTGGTCACCGGCGTCACAGGCTTCGTCGGTGGCTGGATGGCCAAAGCCTTGCGGAGGGCCGGGCACGAGGTGCTCGCGCCCGATCGAGTCGACGTGACCGATGGCGACGCGGTCACCGACGAGATGCGACGGCTCGGGCCCGACGCGGTGGCTCACCTGGCGGCGGTCGCCTTCGCACCCGACGCCGGGGCCGACCCGCTCCGCGCGTTCGGAGTGACACTGGGGGGCACCATCAACGTGCTCGAAGCGGTTCGCCTGATGGATCCGCCACCGGCCGTGCTGGTAAGTGGCTCATCCGAGGTCTATGGATCTCCGCGACCGGCCGACCTGCCGCTGACCGAACGTTCGCCGCTCCGACCGCGCACCGCATACGCGCTCTCGAAGGCGGCCCAGGAAGGAGTCTGCCAGGCATACGCCGCGCGCCACGGATTGCGCCTGGTGGTCACCCGGTCGTTCAACCACGTCGGCCCCGACCAGCGGGGCGTCTTCGTGGTGCCGGCACTCGCCGAGCGGGTGCGTGCCGTGGCGGCCGGCGATGCCCACGACATCCCGGTCGGCAATCTGGATGTGCGGCGCGATCTGACCGACGTGCGCGACGTGGTCGGCGGCTACGTCGGTCTGCTCAGCGGGCTCCTCGACGGGCGTATCCCACCCGGCGGCATCTGTCTCAACGTCTGCTCGGGGCGCTCCGTGGCCATCCGCTTCGTGCTCGAGGAACTCTGCCGGCTGGCGGCGGTAGAGCCTCGCGTCAGGGTCGAAACCTCGCTCGTGCGGACCGACGATCCGCCTGAGATCCGGGGTGACGGTTCCGAGCTCGAGCGGCTGACCGGCTGGCGACCGACGACTACCCTGGAGACCACCCTGGCCGACGTCTGGGCCTCCCTTGACCGCGGACCTGCGAACGGCCTGACGGCAGCGACCCGCCACTGATCGGGGGATCGCCTCCCCTGCCTCCCCTGCCTCCCCTGGGACGGCTGCGGTCGGGCATCAGCGCCTGGTGCTCCAGGTGTGCCGATCAGCGATCGGTGCGGCGTGGGCAGCCGCGCCACCGGCGTTCGTCTTCAGGGCTGGCCGGGACCTTCCTCGGCTGATCGGCTCACCACGTGGTCTAGCCCGACGGCGTCTGGCGCTGACGAGCGGTAAGTTCTCCGCACATAGCGGTCTTCCCACACGAGGACCTGTTCGCGTCGACTTTCCGCGGTCCATTGACGACCAGCACGCAGGAGGGCTGCCGGGATGTCCGGTCCGCGCTCAGGCATCGGCCATAGAACGCGA
>JACCYW010000449.1 GCA_013696275.1 Chloroflexota bacterium
TCAGTTGGTCACGCCGCTGCCGGTCGTCTGGGCAACCACCTGACGAGCCTTGTCCCAGTCATCGCGGAAGGTCTTGATGCCCTTGTCGGTGAGCGGATGGTGGACCATCTGTTGGAGGACCTTGAAGGGCAACGTGGCGACGTGCGAGCCAGCCAGGGCCGCCTCCGTCACGTGCCGCGGGTGGCGCACCGAGGCGGTCAATACCTCGGTATCGAGGTCGTGCATCTCGACGATACCGACAAGCTCGCGGATGACCTCCATGCCGTCCTGGTTGATGTCATCCAGCCGACCGATGAACGGCGATAGCAGCGACGCGCCGGCCTTGGCCGCCAGCAGGCCCTGGTTAGCCGTGAAGATGAGCGTGCAGTTGGTCTTGATGCCTTCTTCCGCGAAGCGATAGATGGCTTCCAGGCCCTCTTCACTCATGGGCACCTTGACCACGATGTTGGGCGCGAGCTTGGCGAAGGAGCGCCCCTCGACGAGCATCTCGTCGACATGTTCGGCCACCACTTCGGCACTCACCGGGCCGGGCGTTATGCGGCAGATGTCCTGGAGGATGCCCTCATATGAACCACCCACCTTGGCATACAGGGTCGGGTTGGTGGTAACGCCGTCGAGCACGCCCCAGCGCGCGACCGTCCGGATCTCCTCGATGTCAGCGGTGTCCAGGAAGAGTTTCATGCGTGTGCCTCCGTTTCTTTTCGGGCAGTCTACGCCTCGCATGGGCTCAAGGCGCTCACTGCCGTGGTGCCGAAGCAAGGTCGCAGACGGCGCACCCCGACCGAAGGCCACCATCGATGAACAGCCAAGAGCGTCGCGACCCTCTTGGGGGACTCCAGGCGGGGCAGACGGGCGGCGAGCCGTCCGGGCAGGCCCTCTCCACGCAGGATCGACTCGGCGCCTGCGGCGATGCCACGGCACGAGCCAGTCCGGAGGCCCGGTCCTGTGCACTGATGGTGATCTTCTGCCTGGCCATCGGCGGCCGAGACTCGGGCGGCGAAGCGAGCCCAAGGGGAGCGACCCATGCCCCGCCTGGCAGAAGGCTGTCGGGCACCCGGTTCACGCCCGGGTGAGGGCCTCCTCATCACGGCTGGCCGTGGCGTCGGCCACCGGCTCGGCCGCCCCCTCGCGGGCACCGTCCGATCCTGCCTGCCGGACGGCCGCCGCCACGAAGCCACGGAAGAGCGGATGTGGACGATCCGGGCGACTCTTGAATTCGGGATGGAACTGGCTGGCCACGTACCAGGGGTGGTCGAGCAGCTCCACGATCTCCACCAGCCGGCCGTCCGGCGACTGACCGGAGAGCACCATGCCGCCCTTCTCCAACGCATCGCGGTATTCGTTGTTGACCTCGAAACGGTGTCGATGACGCTCGTAGACGATCTCCACACCGTACGCGGCAGCGGCGCGGGTGCCAGGTGTCAGGCGGGCCGGGTAAAGACCCAGCCGCATCGTCCCGCCCTTGTCCTCCATGTCACGCTGGTCGGGCATGAAGTCGATGACCGGCGTTTCGGTGAAGACATCGAACTCGGTGGAATGGGCGCGGCTCGCACCAACGACATCACGCGCGAACTCGATGACCCCGCACTGGAGACCCAGACAGAGGCCCAGATAGGGCACCCTCTCCTCACGCGCGAAGCGCGCCGCCAGCACCTTGCCCTCTATGCCCCGATGGCCGAAGCCGCCCGGCACGACGACCCCGGCGACGCCGCCCAGACGGTCGCCCACCGTCTCGGAGGTAAGGGCTCCGGAGTCGACCCAGCGGATGTCGATGTCCTGCTCCTCCGCCCAGCCGGCATGCTTGAGCGCTTCGGTCACCGACAGGTAGGCATCCGGAAGCTCGATGTATTTCCCGACCAGGGCGATGGTGATGGAAGGCTTGGGGCGCTTGATCCGCTCGACCAGCGCGCGCCAGGCGGTCAGATCGGCCGGCTTCGCCCGGTCGGCGAGACCCAGCTCCCGGACGATCAGGTCACCCATGCCCTGGGCCTCGAAGAGCAGCGGCACTTCATAGATGGTGTCGGCCGTCTCGGCCGGGATGACCGCCTCCGGGGCGACATCGGTGAACAGCGCGATCTTCTCGCGGATCTCGTCGCTCACCGGGTGGTCGGAGCGAAGGACGATGACGTCCGGCTGGATGCCTATGCCGCGAAGCTCCTTGACCGAGTGCTGGGTGGGCTTGGTCTTGAGCTCGCCGGTGGCTGCCAGTGCGGGCAGTAGCGTCACGTGCACGTACAGGACGTTGTCGCGGCCGACATCCTTGCGCAGCTGGCGGATGGCCTCCAGGAACGGCAGCGACTCGATGTCGCCGACAGTCCCGCCCACCTCCACGATGACGACGTCTGCGCGCCCGTCCCGGGCCACCCGGTGGATGCGCTCCTTGATCTCATTGGTGATATGCGGGATGACCTGGACGGTCCCCCCGAGATAGTCACCTCGACGTTCCTTGGCGATGACTGTCTGGTAGATACGGCCGGTGGTGACGTTGCTGAGCTGGGTCAGGTTCTCGTCGATGAAACGCTCGTAGTGGCCCAGGTCCAGGTCGGTCTCAGCTCCATCGTCGGTCACGAAGACCTCGCCGTGCTGGTACGGAGACATGGTCCCCGGATCGACGTTGATGTACGGATCGAGCTTGAGGATGGAGACGGAGAGGCCGCGGCTCTTGAGGAGGCGGCCGATGCTGGCGGCGGTGATGCCCTTACCCAGCGAGCTCGTGACGCCTCCGGTGACCAGGACATACTTAGACACGGGACGTCCTCCGGGGGTTTTTCCGATGTTACGGGCTGACGGCTGCGCACGCAAGTCCGGAAAGTGGCGGCTGGCTCCGGCGAGCCATGTACGCGCTCTCAGCCGCCTGCCACCGCCGGGATGAAGTGCACCACCGACGTGGCGGACAGGCGAGCATCGATGCCCACACGCTCACCGTCGATGAACACGTTGATGTGCTCGCGGAAGGCCGGGCCAGGCTGGCATAGACGGTCGCGCACGCCCGGCCAGCGCTCCTCAAGCTGCTCCACCAGTTCGAGGACGGTGGCGGCGTCCAGCTCCAGCTGGCGCGGCGGTGGGTCCGGGAAGAGGGTCACGAGCGAACGAGGAAGGTGGACGGAGGCCACCGCAGCGTCAGTCCTCGACGATACTGGTCTCGACCGACCAGACCGCGGGGAGATAGTCAGCTACCTGCCGCCAAGATCCACCCTCGTCGGCGCTGGCGAACACCTGACCGTTGCTGGTGCCCAGATAGATCCCCGCCGGCTCCAGGCTATCGGTCGCCATCGCTTCCCGGAGGACGCCGAGGTAGGCATCCTGCTGAGGCAGTCCGTCCGATAGGCGCTGCCAGCTGTCACCGGCGTCGCTACTCCGCCAGACGGCCGTTGCGCCATCTATCATGTGACGGCCCTTGTCATCACCGTTGAGCGGGATGACGAAGATCGTCCGCGGGTCATGCGGGTGGACGACGAGCGGGAACCCGAACTGCGAGGGCAGCCCAGGCGTTATCTCCGTCCAGCCTCGACCGCCATCGTCAGAGCGGTATACGCCGCAGTGGTTCTGCTGGTAGAGGACATCAGGTCGGGCGGGATGCAGCGCCAGCTTGTGTACGCATTGGCCGAACTCAGGGTGCGGGTCGGGCATGAAGTCTGCGCGGACGCCATGGTTGCGTGCCTCCCAGGTATGACCCCGGTCGTCGGTCGCGAAGGTGCCCACGGCCGATATGCCGACCCACATGCGTTCCCGCTCGGTCGGGTGGGGCACGATGGAGTGGAGGCACAGCCCGCCATTGCCTGGCTCCCAGGACGGCCTGGAGGGGTGATCGCGCAGACCGCTGACGTGCAGCCAGGTGGCTCCGCGGTCCTCGCTACGGAACAGGCCAGCCGGCTCCACACCGGCGAAGAGGCTGCCGTCGGAAGCGGTGAGGTTCCAGACCGTCATCAGCTTGGGTCCGTCTTCGCCGTAGGTCAGGCCCTCGCTCGACTGCGTCCAGGTGGCGCCCTCGTCCTCACTACGCCACACCGAGGCGCCATACCACGGGCTGCCTCCACCGGCGTAGAGCGTTCCATCCGGCGAGCGGATGAGATGGTGGATGGGCCACGTCTCACAGTACGGCCCACGCAGATCCCACTCTCGGCGGGCAGGGTCGCTCTCCAGGATGAAGGCGCCCTTCCGGGTGCCGAGAAGCAACTGGACGCGTCTGGCCATCGTCTTTCAGCTTAGCCCTTGAGGCGCCGCCGGAGCAAGCCCGGCAGCAAGGGCGTTGAGCGGGTCCAGGCGTGTCGGGGCAGGCGCGTGCGATGGGCTGGCACTCAGCGCGGACCCGGTCCTGGCGTGGTGCGCCCTTCACCCCACACCTCCGGGCCGCAGATGAACGGTCGCGGCGCCAGGCCATGACCCGCTCGCCAGGCCGGCAACTCGGCGCGCTCCCTGGGCAGCTCACCGGAGCGCAACGCGGCCGACCACCATGCTTCTATCTCGGCGAAGCGGTCCCACTCGCGGAAAGCCCAGCCTTCGCTGCGGCAGATGCGCGCCAGGCTCTCCTTGGCGAAGACGAGGTCAGCATGAGCGGCCGCGAACCGGTCGCTGGTGCCGTCACCGACGAACATGACGATGCGGTCCGCCGCCTGGTGGGCGAAGACTCGCGCACGCTTGCAGGTGCCGCAGACGAAGCAGCTGCGGTGGCCGTACGGGAAGCTCAGACCGGCCGCGCCGCCGGTCACCACATTGCTATTGGTCGCCACCGGGAGGTCGGTCGCGCCATGGCGCGCCAGGTTCGACTCGACATAGAAGCCGAGGCCGTCACTTACCACTTCCACGACCGCGCCGGCCGTCCTCACGGCGGCCACGAAGGCCGGGAAGGTCTCATCGTGGGGGACCTCGCTGGCAGCGTCCCGAAGCCGGGCAGCATCCGCGGGAAGCTTGTCCATATCCCAGCCGAGCACCTCGCGCGAGCCCATCGTGCCGGCATCGTAGGCAGCGTCCACCCGCTGCTCAGCGGACCGCTCGGAAGCGTCAAGGAATCGTGCCAGCAGCTCCCCGCCCACGTCACGGCGGCTGATCGTACCGTCGTAGTCGACGAGGACCGAGATCGGGGCACCGTCCGAGGGAAGGATCGGCACTTGCGGCGCAGGAGGCAAGGTCGGCCGCCTCAGTCGCCGCCGCGCCGACGGCGGCTTGGCTGGCTCGGCCGGAACGCTGCCCTGGGCGGGCGGCTCAGCCGGTGAAGTCCTGCTCCAGCTCGAGCGCCTCTTCGTCAGCTTCCTCGGTCAGCTTCAGCCAGATGAACAACCCGGCGAGCACGACGAGGGGGATGATGATCATCGCCGCCAACAGCAGGCCGAGCACGATGCCCAGCATCTTCAGGATCCGCATCTTCAAGACCTCCTGGATCGACCTGTCAAGTTGCCAGAGTGTAATTCATGGCGGCGGCCTGCCTCCGCGCCAGCTCAGCCCGGCATCGACCAGTGAGCGCAGTTCGTCGGCCGTGAACTCGGCCAGGACATGCCGGGCACCCTGGCGGGTCGCCATCAGCACGCGGATGACGTAGGCGCCGTCCTGTTCCAGGAGTGCGATGTCGCGCGGCTTCTGCTGGTCGATGTAGCGGCCGATGATGCGCAGGGTGTCCTCGTACTGGCCGACGACCGGGGCTCCGCTCGACCCGCCCGGATCGCCGTCGCGACGGGCCACGGCCTCCTCCAGGAATCTGGTGATGTCATCGTCGACGAAGGTGTATGTCTCCTTTTCGACCTCCAGCCGAGGTTCGGCCCAGGCACTGACCCGCGCCTCCGAGCCGACGAGGCCCTGGACGACGAAGCCGTCGGGCACCTCGGTGAGCAGGATCTCGCCCATCCCGCGCTGGTCGAGGAAGGCTCCGATGGTCCGAAGGACCTCCTCGTAGTCCTGCCTCGGACTGCCTTCATAGATGCGCATCACATGGCCCGCCCATCCGACGAAGCCAGCTACGACCCCGTAGTGAGATCGAAGAGGCCACCAGCCTTGGCCCGATGCTCGCTCCAGCGGTACATCAGGACGGCGGCGAGTGTAACGAGCCCGGTAGTCAGCAGCAAGACGAGCAGGATCTCGGCGCTGCTCGGGGCCGCGCGGCCGGTGAGCCCCGAATAGAGCGAGCCCGCTCCGCCGATGGCCGTGACGATGTCGGGGAAGAGCGCCTTGCGGACGCCCTCGAGCCACCAGGTGAGCGGGGTCAGCAGGCCCACTGCCTGGACCGCTGACGGGAGGACTACCAGCGGGAAGACCGCTCCGACCAACAGGAAGATGGCGCCTGCCACCGCCTCCGGGTACTGCCACGCATCCTGACGCGTCTGCATCGAGACGGCCGCCAGCATCATCCCGAGCGCGATGATCGAGACGATGCCCATCGCCATGGCCATGAACAGCAGGGCCCAATCTATCCTCTCCAGCGCGAACGGCAGCCCAAGCACGACGACCCCCAGGCTGAGCGTGACGATGCCGCCGAATGCGCCGATGGCCAGGCGCCAGATGCCGCGGCCCAGCAGGATGGTCACCAGGTCGTTGGGGCTGACGTACAGGTACTTCAGCATCCGATAGCGCTCCCTGTCCTCCAGCACGGACTGGGCGAAGCCGGCGATACCGCCGACCACGATCGACCAGAGCGCACTGCCGATGACGATGAAGGCGCGAAAGGCCGGGTCGGCCTGGCCACCGCTGATGATCTCCAGCATCACCACCAGGATGAGCGCGGCAAAGACCGGCTTGATGACCGCGTAGACCAGGAATGGCAGCGGGTCGGTCCAGTTCGCTTCTATCTGGAAGCCGAGTCGCGCCGCCGTGCGGAAGGTCCGCCACGCGTTGGCCGCCATCTCGCGGCGGGTCGGGTGAGGTGCCCTCGCCCGCGGCGCCCCGGCCTGGGCCAGGACGTTCATGATCCGCGCATGGTCAGCCGACCCTCGCGCCGCGCGAGGCGCTCGATGACCTGGAGCAGGAAGCGCGCGATAGCCACGAAGGTCACCGCCATGACCACCAGGATGAGCGCCTCTACCTCAGGCGACAGGAACCCGTCCGTGTGGACGGATCCGGCGAAGGCCAGCTGGCGCATGGCGTCCAGGCCGACGGCCAGCGGGATGGTCGATATGGCAGCCGCGCCGAGGACGCCAAGTCGGGCGACCGGGAAATTGAGCCCGGAGACGAAGTACACGGGCTCCTGGAGCAGCTGGGTCAGGTGCCACGCCTCACGGCCCCAGAGCAGGAACAACGTGGCCAGGACCATCCCCAGTCCGTACAGCGCGATCAGGGTCAAGAGGAAGACGAGCAGCAGCAGGAGCCACTGGTCGACGCTGAAGACCACGCCATAGAGGACGGTACCCACGATGAGCACGACAGCCGCCCGGAAGCAGCTCATCAGCAGGCCGCCGATGGCCATCCCGAGCAGGATCGACATCATGCTCATGGGCGCCGTGAAGTAGAGCTCCAGGTTGCCCTGGTCCTTCTCCCAGTAGAGCTGCGCTGCCATCAGCCACATGACGTTGAGCCAGAAGGCGGTCATCGCGCCGCCAAGGACGACGAAGCCGATGTACTCCGGCGGCGCCTGCAGGGCCCGATAGACGAAGACGAAGGCCGATGTGGTCAGGAACGGCAGCAGGATCTCGAAGAAGAGCCACGACGGCTCACGCATCATGCCGATGACCCGGGGATAAGCGCGGCCGGAGATGGTGCGCAGATTCGTGATCAGGATGCGGCGCGGGCTCCAACGCGCCGCGTCAGCCGGGCTGGCCGTGGGGCGCGATACGAAGGGACTGGGCGGCGCAGCGGAGCGCTCACTCATCGGTCATCCAGCGGCTCGGACGCAGTCGCCCGCCGAGCGTCCGTGGGGGCGTCGGGGGCCTCCCCGTTGGTCGTGCTCCCCTCCTCCTGGAAGCCCCGGCCCACGAGCTCTACGAACACGTCTTCCAGGCTCGGCTCCGCCTTGCGCAGTGACACGATATGGGCACCCAGGCCGGCCAGGCTGGAGACCACTCCGCCCAGCGCCGCGTCGTCGGCCAGGGAGAGCTTGACCATGACGGTCTGGCGGTCGATCCCGGCGTCCCCGTCGGAGCTGGCTGGCGTGACCGCACTGATCACGCCGGGCAGCCCGGAGAGAGCGGCTGCGCCCCTGTCGAGCCGGTCGAGCTCCAGCTCGAAGACCGACTCGCGCTGGACCCGCCGTTTCAGCTCAGCCGGGCTGCCGATGGCCAGGATGCGGCCTCTGTCCACGATGGCCAATCGGTCGCACAGCTCCTCAACCTCGGCCATGTAGTGGCTGGTTAGGAGGATGGTGCGGCCGGGCACGGCGAGCCGCCAGTCGCGCACCAGCTCACGCACGGTTCGGGCGGCCGATACGTCCAGGCCGAGCGTCGGCTCGTCCAGGAAGAAGATCCATGGATCGTTCAGCAGGCCCCGCGCGAAGTTGAGTTTCTGGCGCTGGCCGGTCGACAGCGAGGAGACCTTCTGCTGTCGCTGCTCACTCAGACCGACCAGGTCGATCAACACGTCCACGCGGCGCCACCCCTCGCGCACGGCCAGGCCGTAGAACTGGCTGAACATCCAGAGCTGCTCACGCACCTGGAGCAGGCCATAGCCCGACTGCTCGCCGCCAGAGACGATGTTCATGATGCGCCGCAGCTGGGCTGTCT
>JACCYW010000466.1 GCA_013696275.1 Chloroflexota bacterium
CCGTGCGGATGGCGCTCGGGCCGGTGGATCGCTGAGTGTTCCAAGTGACGGGCGAGGCCGTTGACCGGGTGGCTGGCGGACCGCTCCTCCGCCAAACGGAACAGGGGCGGAGCCGATCGACGGCTGAAGCGGGCGGATCGCGGTGAACGGGGACTCACTTCGTCTGTTCGTTCGTCGGTTGGGACGGCCGGTGTTCTACGCCACGAGCAGGAGCCGTCCATGCCGAGAGCACGAGCCGTCAGTCGCCCTCATAGCGCTTGAAGATGACGGCGCCGTTGTGGCCGCCCAGACCGACGTTGTCGGATACCGCGTAGCGGATGGGCATCGAGCGCGATGCCCCGCTGACCACGTCGAGCTCGATCTCTGGATCAGGATCGCGGAAGTTCGCCGTTGCCGGCGCACATTGGTGGTAGACGGAGAGCACGGTGGCGACCCCCTCGAAGGCCCCCGACGCACCCATCAGGTGACCGGTCAGTGACTTGGTGGCGCTGATGGCGACGTCCGGTGTGTGGTCTCCGAAGACCGCCCAGAACGCCTGCGCCTCGCGCAGGTCGCCCAGCGGTGTGGATGTCCCGTGCGGGTTGATCAGGTCGACCTCGTCGGCCGGGACGCCGTGCCGCTCGAGTGCCTGAAGCAGCGCGCGCCGGATGCCGTCGCCCTTCTCCACCGGCTGGATGAGATCCCATGCGTCGGCCGCCGACCCGTAGCCGACCACCTCGGCATAGATCCTGGCCCCGCGAGCCTGGGCATGGTCCAGATCCTCGATCATCAGCGCGCCCGATCCCTCGCCCAGGACGAAGCCATTCCGGCTGGCGTCGAATGGCCGCGACACGCTCTCCGGACCCTCGCCCTCCCGCGGCAGGCCCATGCCGCGCATGTTGGAGAAGCCGATATGGGCCAGTTCGTGGAGCGGGTTCTCGGTCGCGCCTGAGATGGCCGCGATGTAGTCGCCGCGGCGGATGCCCTCGGCCGCCTCACCGATGCAATGAGTGCCCGTAGAGCAGGCCGTGACGACCGCCATGTTCGATCCACGGATGCCGGTCTCGATGGCTATCTGTCCGGAAGCCGTGTCGGGCAGCATGTTGGCGATGAAGAACGGACTGACCGTTCGCGCGCCCTTGGTATCCCAGACGACCTTGTTCTCCATCATCAGGTAGGGACCACCAGCACCGGAACCGAAGATGACCCCCAGATCGTCGCGATTCTCGGGCGTCACCTTCAGCCCGGAATCCTCCAGCGCCTGCTTGGCGGCGGCCACGCCCATCACCACGTTCCGGTCGGTCCGCCGGGCAGCCTTGAAGTCCATCCACCTGGCAGCGTCCAGATCGACCTCCCCGGCGACCTGCGCTTCATATGGAGTCGGATCCCAGCGGGTGATCCGCGCAAGACCCGAACGGCCTTCCACCAGGCTCTGCCAGACGGTATCGACATCCTGGCCGATGGGACTGATGACGCCGAGTCCGGTGACTGCGACCCGGCGTGAGAAATCGGGGCGACGCATGCGGGGACTGCTACTCCTGTGTGACGAGAAGGGTGCGCAGCCCACCAGGGGCGGCCGGATCGTCGACGGCGACGGCCGTCGCATCGGGTGCGATGCGCTTGATGAGGTTGGTCAGCACTTTGCCCGGGCCTACCTCGATGAAGGTGTCCACTCCGCCCTGAAGCATGGTCTCCACGGCGCGCACCCAGTCCACGCCGCGCGTCAGATGCTCGACCAGTTCTGCCCGGCAGGCCTCCCCGCTCTCCAGTAGACGCGCATCGGCGTTGGCCAGCAGGGGAGTGGTCGGATCCTGGAATGTGATCGTCGCGAGCGCCGCCCGCATCCCATCAGCGGCCTGCTCCATGAGCGGCGAGTGGGCGGCCACGCTGACCGGCAGCATGATGGTGCGCTTGGCTCCGAGGTCCTTGGCGATGTCAGCCGCGGCTTGGACGGCTGCGCGCTCGCCGCTGATGACGACCTGCCCGGGTGCATTCCGGTTGGCGATGGTCAAGATGCCGAACTCAGCGCCGGTCGCCTCAAGCTCCGGGATCCTGACCTCATCGAGTCCGATGATGGCCGCCATCGCGCCATCCTCAGCCGACGCCTGCATGAGGCGACCTCTGACGCGAACGAGTCGGACGGCATCGAAGAGCTCCAGTACGCCGGCCGCGACCATCGCGCTGTACTGGCCCATCGAATGGCCAGCCATGAAGACCGGTTCCTGTAGGGCGGTCTCGGCGGGGACTTCATCGAGCGCTGCCAGGAAGGCCATCGAGGTGGCCAGCAAGGCGGGCTGCGAGTTCTCCGTCTGGTCCAGTCGGTCGGCCGGTCCCTCGAATGCGAGCCTGCTGATGGGGTCACCCAGGGCTTCATCGGCGGAGGCGAAGATCCCGGCGGCGGCAGCCGATGACTCGGCCAGGACATGGCCCATGCCGACCGACTGCGATCCCTGACCGGGAAAGACGAACGCTACCGACACCGGCCCTCCATCGCCATCGTCATCTGACATCGGACAGCGCACGGCACGCCACCTCCGCCACCGTAGCAAACGAAGGACGCCGCCCCGGTGAAACATGTGCGATCATGCACGCGATGGATGATCATGGTGCCCGGGCTGACCTTCTGAGCCCGGTCGTCCAGGCTGCCCGTGACGAGATCGCGAACCCGCGCTTGCTCTCGGACCGCATCGCTGTCGGCCGCGCACTGTGGCGGGAGCTGGTCATCGGCTTCGCCGGCCAGCTGGGTGAGCTGCGTCTCGGCTTCACGCAGCTTGCCGCGCTGTATGCCATCGGCGGCTCGGAGACTCTCACCGTGACCGACCTGGCTGACCGTATCGGGCGGTCCCCGTCGGCGACCAGTCGGATCGTCAGCGGCTTGGCCTCACGAGGGTTCGTCGAGCGCTCCGAGGACATCGCCGACCGACGCGAGCGAACCATCGGCTTGACCCCTGCCGGAGTTGCCCTGCTGTCCACCATCGACCGAGCACGGGCGGAGCAATTCCTGGCCGTGGTCAGACCCTTGCCCATCGCCGAACGCGCGTTGGTGGCGATGGGCGTGGCGGCCCTGGCGAGCCGCGCCATCTCCGCCCGAGGAGGCCTCCGCAAGGCCTCTCGCTGACGGGGCCCCGGATAACATCGAGCGGTGCGGATAGCGATGCTCGGGCTGGGCAACGTCGGGCGGGCGGTGGCGGAACGGCTGGTGGATGAAGGTTGGCGGCGGCTCGTTGCGGAGCGCGGATATGAGCCGCCCGAACTGGTGGCCGTGGGGGTCAGGCAGCCCGGGCGGAGGCGGGGTATCGACCTACCCGAGTCGATCGACCTCTCGGACGACCTGGCCGGTCTGGTCGGGCGGGATGACGTCGAGGTGGTGGTCGAGCTGTTGGGCGGCCTGGAGCCTGCCGGCTCGCTCATCCGGACTGCGCTTGCAGCAGGTCGGTCGGTGGTCACCGCCAACAAGGCGCTCATCGCGTCGGGCGGGGCCGAGCTGGAAGTGCTGACCCGGCAGAGCGGCGCTGTGCTGCGCTTCGAGGCGGCCGTGGGCGGCGGTATCCCGATACTGGCTCCGCTCGTTCGCGACCTGGCCGCCAACCGCATCACTTCGGTCACGGGCATCCTGAATGGCACTACCAACCACATCCTGACGGCGATGACGCGTGACGGAGCTGACTACGCCGGCGCGTTGGCGGCCGCCCAGCGGCTTGGCTATGCGGAGGCCGACCCGACAGCCGACGTGGAGGGCCACGACGCGGTGGCCAAGCTGGTCATCCTGGTGCGGCTCGCTTTCGGGCCGTGGCTGGCGCCCGGATCGGTGGCGCGTACCGGGATCTCCGCTGTGAGCCCGGCTGAGATCGCCCAGGCGGCCTCACGGGACGAGGCGTTGAAGCTTCTGTGCCGAGCCCATCGCGCCACCGACGGGACGGTGACCGCCTCGGTCGCCCCGACCTCCGTGGCCCGTGGGTCGGCCATCGGGGCCACCGATGGGGTCACCAACATCATCGAGATCGAGGCCCATCCGGTCGGCACCGTCGCGTTCCGCGGCCCCGGTGCTGGCGGACCGGCCACAGCCAGCGCCGTACTGGCTGACGTGCTGGCTATCAGCCGGGGCGACGGTTCCTCATGGGCCAGCGTCCCTAACGGCGTGGGCGTGGGAGGGTGATCGCGCCCTCACTGGCGGGACTGACCTGCGCGGCATACTTGGCCATGACCCCGCTCGTGTAAGCCGGTGCGGGCGGCGACCATCCCTGGCGTCTGTGGCTGAGCTCCTCCTCGGCCACCTCCAGGTCCAGGCGCCG
>JACCYW010000043.1 GCA_013696275.1 Chloroflexota bacterium
TCGACATGACCGTCGAGCTCATCACGCCCATCGCCCTCGAGACCGGCCAGCGCTTCGCCATCCGCGAGGGCGGCCGGACCGTCGGCGCCGGCGCCATCACCCAGATCCTGGAGTAGCGGCTTGGCCAAAGCAGAGAATCGACCGGTCATCCAGCTCGCGTGCACCGAGTGTCGCGAACGGACATATACGACGGAGAAGAACAAGAGGAACGATCCCAATCGGATAGAGCTTCGGAAATATTGCCCGCGCTGCCGCCGTCACACGCAGCACCGCGAGGCAAAGTAGCGGAGCGATGATCCAGAATCACATCTAGGGGCGTAGCTCAATTTGGCAGAGCACCGGTCTCCAAAACCGGCGGTTGTAGGTTCGAGTCCTACCGCCCCTGCCACTCCAGCACGAGGCATCGATCAGAAGACATGCGCAGGATCCGTCGCTTCATCGGCGAGTCATACTCGGAACTCAAGAAGGTCACCTGGCCGACGCGCGAACAGACGAGGAATCTGACCGTGCTCGTCTTCGTGGTGAGCGCCGCCGTGGGCGTTTACATCGGTGCCTTCGATCTGCTGTTCAACGAGCTGCTGAAGCTCGTGAGCACGACCGTTTGACGCGAGTGCCATCCATGACCGGACGTCTTTCCAGGCCCAGGCCCCGTCGATGACTTTCCTGGAACACATCACGCAACAGGCGCCGGACAAGCGCTGGTACGTCATCCATACCTACTCCGGCTATGAGAAGAAGGTCAAGACCAACCTCGAGCATCGCATCGAGTCGATGGGCATGGACGACAAGATCTTCCAGGTCCTCGTACCGGAAGAGGATGAGATCGAGATACGAGCCGGGCAGCGGGTGACCGTCCAGAAGAAGGTCTACCCAGGCTATGTGCTGGTCGAGATGATCCTTGACCCGGACAGCTGGTTCGTGGTCCGCAACACCCCGGGCGTGACCAGCTTCGTCGGTGGCGGCAATATCCCGGGCAGCCGCAACGAGCCCGTCCCGCTGGAGGAGCACGAGGTCAAGCAGATCCTGCGCCAGATGGGTGTGGAGGCGCCCAAGTACAGGGTCGCCTTCGCCAAAGGCCAGAGCGTGCGTGTCACGGACGGGCCGTTCGCCGAGTTCATCGGCACGGTCGATGAGGTCAATCCCGAGCGCAACAAGCTCAAGGTCCTGGTCAGTATCTTCGGCCGCGAGACGCCGGTCGAGCTGGACTTCCTGCAAGTGGAGAAGTTGTGATCCGTGGCTAAGAAGATAAGGACCGTGCTGACGCTCCAACTGCCGGCCGGCAAGGCGACGCCCGCTCCCCCGGTCGGTACCGTGTTGGGTCCCCATGGCATCAACATCGTCGAGTTCTGCAAGACCTATAACGAGCGGACCGCAGCGCAAGCCGGTCAGGTCATCCCCGCTCAGCTGACCATCTTCGAGGACCGTTCATTCACGTTCATCCTCAAGACCCCACCGGCGGCGGACCTGCTGCGCAAGGCAGCAGGGGTCGAGAAAGGTTCAGCCACGTCCGGTCGAGAATCGGTCGGCTCTGTGTCGCGGGCACAGGTCCGTGAGATCGCCCAGACCAAGATGGTCGATCTCAACGCCGCCGATCTGGAGGCAGCGTCACGCATCATCGAGGGCACCGCCCGTTCGATGGGTATCGAGGTGACCGGCTGACGCCGGCCGCCACAGAAGAGGAAGCAGAGATGGCCGATCACGGCAAGCGCTACCTGGAGGCAGCCAAGCTCGTCGAGCGACAGCGCTCCTACGAACCGATGGAGGCGATGAACCTGGTCAAGGAGACCAGCACGGTCAAGTTCGATCCATCGGTCGAGGCTCATATCCGGCTCGGCATCGATCCACGCCACGCCGATCAGATGGTGCGTGGCACGGTCGTCCTACCACATGGAGTGGGCAAGCCCGTGCGCGTTGTCGTCTTCGCCCAGGGCGACAAGGCACAGGAGGCACTGCGGGCGGGAGCTGATGAGGTCGGCGGCGAGGACATCGTGAAGCGCATCGAGGGCGGCTGGCTCGACTTCGATATCGCTCTGGCGGCACCGGACATGATGGGCATGGTCGGTCGCCTGGGACGCATCCTGGGGCGCCGGGGGCTGATGCCCAATCCGAAGTCGGGCACCATCACGTTCGATCTCGAGCGGGCCATCCGCGAGGTCAAGTCGGGGCGGGTCGAGTTCAAAGTGGACAAGAGCGGTATCATCCACGCTCCTTTCGGCAGGACGAGCTTCGAGCCGGATCAGCTGGCCGACAATCTCGCTTCCCTGGTAGACGCGGTGAATCGCGCCCGACCAAGTGCCGCCAAGGGTCACTATTTCAAGGGTGTGACGGTCGCGTCCACGATGGGTCCCGGCATCCGAGTCGACGTCCCGGGACTTCTCGCTCGAGCCGCTGCATAGGTCACTTTCAGTCACGCCGGGTCGCCACCCGGCTCGAGCGGACGGTCCAGGAGACCGTCGTCATCAATCGAAGAGACGTTCCGCCAGAGACAGCGTTGCGTCCGACGCGATCCCGATGGACCGCAGGCCGTGAGGAGGAGTCCGCTCAACCTCCACGGATCGGACTGAAATCGCCGCGCGGACCCGGGCCGGCGCTCGGGCCGCGTCGGCGGGCACGCCGAGGCGAGGGTCCAACCAGGCCTTCAGCCTTGGTCGCGCTGCACGCAGCCCGATCGACCACTGCGCGGGACTCGAGACGCAGGGGTCATCCGGCAAGCCGGTGCCCGACCAGGAAGGAGGCCACATGCCGACCGACGCGAAGCGCGCCGCGGTAGCGGATATGGTCCAGTTGTTCTCGACCTCCGACCGCGCCATCGTGTCCGACTATCGCGGTCTATCCGTCGCGGATCTGGGCGCCTTGCGCGCGTCGCTGCGCGAACACGGCATCACGTTCCGGGTGGTCAAGAACCGGCTCGCCAAGATCGCTGCCGAGCAAGCCGGGCGCTCGGACCTGGCGTCGCTGTTGGAGGGACCGTCGGCCGTCGTGGTCGGTGGCGACGATGAGGTTCGACTCGCCAGGGCGTTGCTCGACGCCATCAGGCCATACCGAACGGTGGCCGTCCGGGGTGGCATCATCGCTGGGAGTCGGGTCGATACCGACGGCCTGACGCGCC
>JACCYW010000059.1 GCA_013696275.1 Chloroflexota bacterium
CCAGTTCCAACTCCGCGCTCATGTTCGCCAATGGCGTGCGCAACTCGTGGCTGGCATCGCTGACGAAGCGCCGCTCGTTCTCGAGCGCCTGATGGAGCCGCTCCAACATGGCGTTGAGGGTCTCCGCCAGACGAGCGACCTCGTCACCAGAGCGTGGCACTGCCAGGCGGCGATGGGGCTCGGAAGCAGAGATAGCGGCGGTCTCGCGCCTCATCGACTCGATGGGACGCAACGCGGCGCCGGCGACCAGCCAGCCCACGCCGGTCACGAGGGCCAGGACCAGAGGACCGGCCAACCCCAGCAGAGCTGCCAGACGCGCGAGATCTTCGTGCTGGTCGGCCAGAGATGCTCCGACGACGATCGCACGGCCACCATCGGCTGGGACGGCCAGCAGCCGAACGGTCACCAGCTCGCCATCTCGAGGCATCAGCGCCTGGAGGAAGAGCTCGCCTTGGAGACCCGCGATGGTCTCGGCCGTGATAAACGGAGTGGTGCCAAGGTCGGCTGACGACTCGATGATCGACCCATCACGGCCCAGGATCTGGGCGAATGGATCGTCGATGCGGACCGCGCCGCCGGCGGGGTCGTCAGGCGTGCTCGGCGCGCTGAGCGGGTCCAGGTCGATGGTCAGCGCGTCCGCCCGGGACCGAAGTCCCGCCTCCACGGCCTCCAGAAGGTCGGCTCCGAACCTCAGGTACACGAACCCGCCGAGGGGCAGCAGGACCGCCGCCATCATCAGCGCAGTGACGACGGCGAGCCTAGCCCGTATCGGCAGCCGCATCGACCGGCTCCTCTCGCATCCGGTAGCCGGCTCCGCGCACCGTCTGGATGGAGTCCGCGCCGAAAGGTCGATCGATCTTGTCGCGCAGGTACCGGATGTAGACATCGACCAGGTTCGAGTCGCCGTCGTAGGCGAAGTCCCAGACGTGCTCGATGAGTCGTGTCCGCGTGAGGACCTCACCAGGATGGCGCATGAGGTATTCCAGCAGAGCGAACTCCTTGGAAGTCAGGTCCACGCTCGTCCCCCGCCTGTCGACGCGGTGCGTTGCGGGATCCAGGCTGAGACCCCCCAGCCGCATGACGACCGGACGTTCCGGCGCTCCCCGTCTCACCAGCGCGCGCAGGCGGGCAGTCAGCTCAGCGAACGAGAAGGGCTTGGCCAGGTAATCATCCGCGCCGGCATCGAGGCCCGTCACCCGATCGGCCACCGCGTCACGGGCGGTGAGCATCAACACCGGGCTCCATCGTCCCGCGGCGCGCATCTGCTGGCAGACCTCGAAGCCGTTCATGTCGGGCAGCATCACGTCCAGCACGACAGCGTCGAAGGTGTCCTCGCTGGTCAGCCACAGCGCCTCCTGGCCGTCCGGTGCCACGGCCACCGCATACCCCTCCTCCTCCAGCCCGCGTTTGAGAAGGCCGGCCATCTTCACTTCATCCTCTACGACCAAGACTCGCAAGGCAGCCTCCAGCTCCGAGCACGCCAGCGTAGTTCGACCGGGTGAGAGGATGATGAGGGCTCTGCGTGCGTCGACACCACGTCACCAACGCGACCATCGATCGACTGGTCGGCGAGCGGCGCCTGGCTCGGTTGGTGTTCAGGCGTGCTATCGGGACCGTGCGGCTCGCTTTGACGATCGTGGCCACTTGTGTCTATATGTGGCCATGCAACGCGTCGGTGTCGCCGCTTTGAAGGGCCAGCTGTCCAAGCATCTGCGCGCCGTCGAGGCGGGTGGGGAGGTGGAGGTGACCGATCGCGATAGACCGATAGCGCGTATCGTCCCCGTCCACACGCACCGCCAGTCGGCAGTCCGCCCAGCTCTCCGTCCGTTCTCGGCCATCCGGCATCGACGCTACCGGCCGGCTGGCTGGCGGGTAAGCTCGACCGAGTTGTTGCTCCAAGAACGCCAGGGACGTTGAGCGTCTACGTCGACTCATCGGTCTTACTGCGGGTGATCCTCGGGGAGGCAGGGCGCTTGCGCTCGTGGGGGCGAATCGATCGTGTGGTGTCCAGCGAGCTCATCCGGCTGGAGAGCCTGAGGACCATCGACCGCGCCCGCCTCCGGCTGGGACTCGATGACGAGGATCTCGCTCTGCACCGATCGGCGGTACTGGACGCGATCGACAGCTTCGATCTTGTCCCGGTCACCACGGGCGTCCTGGAGCGAGCCGCTGAGCCATTCCCGACGATGATCGGTTCGCTCGATGCGATCCACCTGGCGAGCGCGCTGCTAGTGCGGACCGAGTTCGAACCGCTGTCGTTCGCGACCCACGACCGAGAGCTGGGCCTGGCTGCCCGCTCCGTCGGCTTCGAGGTCATCGGTCTCGGGAAGAGTTGAAGCTTGCGGCCATCGTGCGCATCAAGGAGGCGTGGGGCCGATCGACCGGAGTACGGCTCGATCGTCCGTTGCTATGACATCTACAGCGCGGTCCTGGACTCCGGGGTCCGAAGGCCCGATGGGTTCGAGGCTTGGCGGGTCAGAAGACCGGCTTCACCACCATGAGGACGATGATGGCGATGACGATAAGGCCCAGGGCTAGCCCCAGCAGCCGGCCGCGTCTGCTCAGCTCCCGGAACTCCGCGGAGGTAGGCCCATCGGACTCGTAGACCTTGATCTGGCGCGACAGGGTAGGCGTGAAGAGGGCGATGCCCACGACGATCAGGGCGACGTAGAGGCCGATGGCCAGCGCGATCCAGAACTGCGTGAATGCCCAGGGACCGGTCAGGACGAGGAGGATGCCGACCACGCCCAAGCCAACGAAGCTGGGGTTCGCGACCCTATCGTCCAGGAACTTGATGCCACGCAACGTGTACCCAAGATGCTGGGGTTCGCGTGAAGCACGGGCGAGCCAGATGCCGTAGCTGATGTTCAGCCCCACCGCCACGATGGCGAGCAGGATGTGGATCACCTTGAGCCAGGGATAGATGTCGAACGCCATGCTCTTGCCTCCCTGCGTTTCGAGAGCCAGCCAGAGTGTGGCACGTGGCTTCGCAGTCAACCGGTGCGGCCAGCCCTCCCGCCACCGATCTCTGTGGTCTCCTCCTCCAGCGAGGTCCGCAGCAGCACCGCCGCCCACGTACGGTACGGTCGCCAGGCCTCCGCCAGCCGCGCGATCTCGTCCACTGAAGGCTCCTCATCCAGGGCATACGCCAGGCGCACCGCTCGAGCCAAGCGGGGTTCGTGGCTCGGCACGGCATCCGGCATGTTGACGCCACGCAGCACCGTCAGCTCCGCCGAGAACGGACCGACCCCGTCCAGCTCCTGCAATCCAGCCACGGCGCCGTCATGGCCGAGGGATTCGAGCCTCTGCGAATCCAGGCGGCCGGCCAGCGCGGCCCGGCCGAGACCGATGAGCCGCTGGCGTTTGACGTCCGGGAGACCGGCCAGCCCCTTGCCGGCCTCTAGCACCGCAGGCGCGGGAAAGGCTGCGATGGGCGAGCCATGGAGCGACAGCTGCTCGCCAGACTCCTGTGACATACGTTCCTTGATCCGCGCCGCCTGAGCGATCCGGATGCGGTGCCCGATGAGCGCCCACGCGGCGGCTTCATAGGCCGAATCGAACGCCACCGGCCTCAACCCATCGTGGCTGCGTTGCAGTCGACCGATGACCGGGTCCCGCTCGCCGACCTCTGGCCAGCCCGTGCCATCCACGTGCAAGGAGAGGATGCGCTGGAGTTGGGGCCGCACCGCACGGAGGTCGGCATCGCCGGTCGCTTCCACCCGCAGCAAGGATCGGCCGGGTTGGGTCACGCAGACTGCGGTGCTCTTCCAACCATCAGTTTCGACCGGGAACGCCAGATGGAGATGGCCGGCGTCCGTGCCGCTGTAGGCAGCCGGCGCGAAGCCTTCCAGGAATCGTGTGCTGGCCTCCAATGAGAAGGGCCCACGCGGGCGAAGCTCGAATCCATGGTCAGGCATGACGTTCCCCGTCCGGGGCGATGGAGGACAAGCATATGAGCTCGTGGTCCGGCATGCTTCGTTGTATGAGGACCACCATCCGCCTCGACGTCGTGCTGTATCGGTGACTCTGGTGAGTCGCGCGTTGGTGCGATGAGCGCCCACAGCAGGGCCTGCACCTCGGTCCGCTAGGCTGGCGCGAGTGCGTGACCGTTCGAGCTACGACGATCCGGAGGTCGTACGGCTTGAGTACTCGACCGAGACTGGCCTGCGTGCGCGGGCATCGGTCTACCAAGGACTGGCCGGGCCGGACGCGCAAGATCTGGCATTCGAAGCGGTGCGTCAAGCGCGGCCGAGGCACGTCCTTGAGGTCGGGTGCGGCTGGGGCGAGTTCGCTCTTCGGATGCGCGATGAGCTGCCGGCGGATGTGATCGCCATCGATCTGTCGCCGCGCATGGTGGACCTGGCGTGCGAGCGCGGCGTCGATGCCCGCATCGGGGACGTCCAGGACCTTCCCTTCGAGGACGGCGAGTTCGACTGCGCGGTCGCGAACTGGATGCTGTATCACGTCCCCGACCTCGACCAGGGGCTGTCGGAGCTGGCACGTGTCCTGCGCCCCGGTGGCCGCCTCGTCGCGGCCACCAACGGCGCCCGCCACCTGGAGGAGCTGTGGAAGCTCGTCGGGCGCGACAAGAGCGACGAGGTGCGCCATTTCTTCTCCGAGGACGGTGAGGGGCGCCTATCGCGGCACTTCGATCGGGTCGAGCGCACGGACTATGAGAGTGCCATGACCTTCCAGGACGCTTCTGCGGTGCGAGGCTACGTGGCATCTTCCATCGCGCACAAACACCTGGCGGAGAAGGTCCCTGAGACGACCATGCCGCTGGTCGCAACACGGCGCGGAACGGTGTTCGTAGCCTTCACGGCGAGCACAGCTACTGGAGCCTGATCGAGCGAGGACAACGAGGTCGAGCTGCGACCGACCGACGATAACGGTCCGCTGTGCTGACACTTTGATGCAGCCTGCGCAACTCCCGGATCCCGATCCGATCCACGGATGCACTGTAGCACCTGGACTACGCGCCACTGATAGGGCTCGCGACTGCCGACGGGTCGTCCGAGCCATGGTGGCGCAGTGCTGGAGCGCGCCCGGCAAGGAATACCGCGATGAGCAGACAGGCCAGCACCACGGCCAGGCCGAACCTCAGGTCGGTGGGCTCAGCGATGAACCCGATGATCGGAGGGCCGGCCAGGAAGCCGGTGTAGCCGGCGGCGGTGATGGCGCCAAGCGCGGTCGGCGAGGCGACCCCACGCGTTCGAGCTGCCGCGCTCAGCAGCAGCGGGAAAGCGCTGGCGATGCCCAGGCCCATAACAGCGAGCCCGATCAACACGATAGGGACGTCCGGGATGACGAGCGACAGGGTCAGGCCGGCCGCCGCCAGTAGCGCCCCACCGCGCACCAGCATGGCCGGGCCGATCCGGCCAGCGAGGGCATCACCGCTCAGTCTGCCCATCATCATCGCCCCCTGGAAGGTGGCCAACCCGATGGCGGCGATGGCCGGGGTGGCACCGGCCACCGTGCTCAGGTAGACCGCGCTCCAGTCGAAGATGGCACCCTCGGCCAGCAGGACGCAGAAGGCCAGGATGCCCAGACCGACCAGCGGGCGGGAAAGGACAGAGAACGACGGTCGAGTGGGTGCAGCGGCCTGCTTCGTCGCCTCGACGCGGTCGTTCAGTAGGCTTGGCGCGACGACGGCGAAGGTCAGCGCCAGGAGGATGGCCACCGCAGTCAGGTGGACGTCGACCGGGACAGCCCAGGACGCCGCCAAGGCGGCACCGCCAGCGCCCACGATCGCGCCTCCGCTGAAGAGGGCGTGGAAGCCGGTGAGCATCGATCGGCCGGCGCGACGCTCGACCCCGACGGCCTGGACATTGGAAGCAAGGTCCAGCGCGCCGTTGGTCATGCCATAGGCGACGAGTGCCGCTGCCAGCGGCAGGAAGGAAGGTGCCCAGCCGATGATCGGCAATGTCGCGCTCATGGCCAGGCCAGCCAGGATCGACAGGGCGCGGCTGCCGAAGCGCACGACAAGCAAGCTCGTCAGCGCGGTGGCCAGGAAGAGACCGACCGTCGCCCCCAGCAGGGCCAGGCCCAGGGCACCCTCGCCGAGATCGAGGCCCACGCGGATCTCGGGGAGTCGGCTGGCCCACGAGGCGCTGCCCGCGCCGTTGGCGAAGAACAGCACGCAGATGGCAAGTCGGGGATGCCCGTGCACCTCGGTACGGTAGAGGTGCGATCAGCATGGCGAGGCGTCGGTGCGCGAAGATGACGCGATGACCAAGGATGCCAGCGCCCCCCGACCAGTGACCGTAGCCTACTTCTACCGCGTCCGATGGGGGCACGAGCGGGAGTGGATCAGTCTCTTCGAACGCAATCACTGGCCGCTGCTGCGCGAAGGTCTGCGCGACGGCGCCTTCACCGACGTCCGGATGGCGACGCCCCGGTTCCATGGTGATGGCCGTGCTGATTGGAACGTCCTGGTGACCATCACGTACCGCGACTGGTCCGCGCTGGAAGGGCACAGCCCGGCGGGCCTCCTGGAGCGCCTATTCCCCGATCAGGACCGGTTCCGGGCGGAGGAACAGCGCCGCTTCGAGTTGCTCGACGCTCACTGGGACGTGCCGCTGGAGGATCATGGACTCCCGGAGGGCTAGGTCGCCATGGTCGTGAATGGGGCTCGGATGAGGCGCGCGTAGTATCCGAGACCAATGACGCCCCAGCGCAACGCTGACCTCGCCCGGCTGCACGTGCTCGTCCCGCTCAGGAGCTTGAGCGGAGGCAAGGCCCGGCTCGGCGGCGCCATCGACGCCGAGGAGCGAGAGACCCTGCTGCGCGGACTCCTCCGTCAAACGCTTTCGATACTCCACGATTGGTACCCCTCGGCCACGGTCCACCTCGTCAGCGCTGATCCCGGCGTCCTGGTCGAGGTGACCGCTGGCGGAACACGCGGGCCGCAACGATCTACCATCCGACCGATCCTCCAGCTTGGTGAAGGACTCAACGAGGCCTTGGCCCTGGCTCGCGATGACGCGCTCGCGTCTGGCGCGACCGCGACCCTCATCCTGCCCGCCGACCTGCCCTATCTGTCGGTCGGGGCACTCCAGCGGATGCTGGATGCCGCCGACGCAGCCATCGCGGCCGGGAGCGGCCGGCCCATCGTGGTCATCTCGCCAGCCGATGCGCGACGCGGCACGAACGCTCTGCTGCTTTCACCGCCCGACGTCATCGAGCCATGCTTCGGGCCTGCCAGCCTGGAGGCCCACCTTCGCGCAGCCGCCAGTGTCGATGCTTCCACACAGGTCGTCGAGGACGCCGAGCTGGGGTTCGACCTGGATACCCCGGACGACCTGGAGCGACTGGAACCCGCTCTCATGGAGGCCCTCACCCGACTCGGCCAGGATGCCGTCGGTGCCGCTTCTCAGTGAACCCGAGTGCCGGGCGGACGGTCACCATCGTCGCGCTCCCTCCCCTGCCGGAAGTCAGGCCGACTGACGACCTGCCCTCCTTGATCGCGACGGCATGGCAAGCATTGGCTGCCAATGAGCCGGCCCTGGCACCAGCCGCCGGCGATGCGCTGGTCGTGACCCAGAAGGTCGTTTCGAAAGCGGAGGGTCGGCTGGTCGACCTCCGCACCGTCGAACCGCGCCCGGAGGCGGTCGCCTTCGCCAGCCAGTGGGACCGTGATCCGCGTCAAGTGGAGGTCGTGCTGCGCGAGTCGGCTGAGGTACTGCGCATGGAGCGCGGTCTCATCATCAGCCGGACCCGGCATGGCTTCGTTTGTGCGAATGCCGGCGTCGATGCATCCAACGTGGGCGGCGCCGACCTGGTGACCCTGCTTCCGGAAGACCCTGATGCTTCGGCGAGCGCCATCCGTGAGGCGCTGCGCACGCGCCTGGGCATCGATATCGCCATCGTCGTCAGCGACTCGTTCGGTCGGCCGTGGCGATGGGGCATCGTGGATGTCGCCCTCGGTGTGGCCGGGTTCGCCCCGTTGGTCGACCTGCGCGGGATCCCCGACGCAGACGGCCGGGAGATGCATGCGACGGTCGTGGCGGTGGCAGATCAGATCGCCTCGGCGGCAGAATTGTCCGCTGGCAAGACGAGCCGGCGCCCGGTGGTCCTGGTCCGCGGGCTGGGGCTGCCGGCGGGGGGTGGCTCGATCCGGGGCGATGTCGTGATGAGCGCCGAGGCGGACCTCTTCAGCTAGGGTTCGCACGTGAAGCTCGGCCTCCAGATCAGCTCCTTCACCTGGCCCGACGGCGAGCGCGCGATAGGCGCCACGCTGGAGCGGGTGGTACGAACGGCCGACGAGGCGGGTTTCGACTCTATCTGGGTGATGGATCACTTCCTGCAGATCCGCAGCGTCGGCCGGCTAGAAGAGCCGATGCTGGAGGGCTACACCACGCTCGGCTACATCGCTGCGCTCACGCGACGAGCCCGCATCGGGCTGATGGTCGGGGGGATCCACTATCGCCAGGCGGGACTCTGGCTGAAGGCCGCCACCACCCTCGATGTGCTGTCAGGGGGACGATCCTACTTCGGCATCGGAGCTGCCTGGAACATGGAGGAGTCACGCGCGCTGGGCTTCCCGATGCCCGAGCTGGCGGTCCGATTCGAGATGCTGGAAGAGGCTCTTCGCATCATCCACGCCGCCTGGCAGGGCGAGAGTGGAACGGGTGAGCGCTTCGAAGGCAGTCAGTACCGGGCGTCGCGCTTGCTCAACGCCCCGCAGGCGCTGAGCCGGCCGCATCCACCCATCCTCATCGGCGGCGGTGGTGAGCGCAAGACGCTTCGGCTGGTCGCCCAGTATGGCGATGCCTGCAACATCTTCGGGGCGCCCGAGAACCTGCGCCATAAGTACTCGGTGCTCCGGCAGCACTGCGAACGGCTGGGCCGCGACTATGACCAGATCGAGAAGACCAACCTGAGCACGATCTCCATCACCCCCAACGGCGCCCGCGGCTCACTCACCCCGGCGGCCTTCGTCGATCGGCTCGGTGGCTGGGCGGATGCCGGCTCGATGCATACCATCTTCAGCGTGCGTGACGTGGCCGATGTCTCCAAGTTGGAGCTCATCGGCCGCGACGTCATCCCTCAGATCCGCTCGATGGGTCAGCCCAGTCCGATCCGCTAGAGGGCGTGGCACCAGACAGTGCCTCCCGTCCGCGGGTCGCTCCGAGAGGGGTCCGGCCGGGCTGAGATCGACCGCGGACAGCGTGGCGGTCTGACAGCCCATGAGCGCGAGTGAATGCAGCGAAGTGAGTGCGGAGCCTGCCCGCAAACGTCCCCTTGAAAACTCCGCAAATGCCCCCTTGCAGACTCCGGCACGAACGGCGACCCGCTTGCCCTCGGTGTCATCACCGGCACCGGCTTCGGCTATGCGCGCCCTGACGGAGTCGCCGTGATACCGATCGGAGCGCTTGGCCCGTAGAGGCGGCGCGCCTCAGCTGAGTCCCTGCGGTCGGGTCAGCGGGCCGGCGCCAGTGATCGAACGCTGGCGGACTCGATGGGCCGAGGGATCCTCACTGGAAGGCTTCTCCGTGCGGAGTTCTCGCGGTCTATCGCCGCCGACCAAGCGTGAAGCGCACGTTCGGGGATCGCTCCAGCGTGCCGGTCATCCATGTACCGCGGAAACCGCCCATGGGATGGACGTGATGTGATCTAGCCGCGGTACATCGAGAGCGAGCGGCCAGCGATAGAGCTGGCGGCACCAGAGGTTCACGCCTCGCGCGATCCCTGCCCTCGCGCGGATCCCTACCCTCGTGCGTGGTCTCTACCCTCGCGCGGGTCGCCGGGCTGCGCGGGCGGGTCTTCCGACCGCGCCAGCCTCTCAGTCCGCTGGTCCAGCTCCACCCCGGCGATGGTCTCGTCCGGAACGCTCTCCCTGGGGCCTCCAAAGAAGCCACCTGAGCCCGCACCTGTGCGGAGTGGCAGTCGCATTCGTGCCGCGAAAAGCAGATAGAGCCCCATCGCCAGCAAGACGACCGGCCACCACGCGGTCGCCAGGGCCAACACTTGCTGCCCTGCCCCAGCGGAGTAGATGACGGCACCCACAGCCACCAGGGCGAACCCCGGGACCAGCGGCCAGGCCCGCATCGACGGTACTTCGAACAGCGCGCCCAGCAGCGACAGCAGGAGGAAACCGCCGCCGATGCTCACAAGGATCCCGGCTCCCCCGAAGTCGGCGCCGCCCTGTGCACCAGC
>JACCYW010000064.1 GCA_013696275.1 Chloroflexota bacterium
CCGACGCGTGGGCATCGTCCACCATCACGGCGGCTTCATGACGCTCGGCCACCTCGCAGATGCCGGCCAGGGGCGCGATGTCACCATCCATGCTGAAAACGCCGTCGGTGATGACCAGGATGTTCGAATAGCGACCCTTGGCCCCGCCTTCGGCGCGGGCTTCGCGAAGCACTCGCTCGAGCCCGTCGACATCCTTGTGCGGGAAGACCGCCCGCGAGGCCTTCGACAGTCGGACACCGTCGATGATCGACGCGTGGTTGAGCTCGTCGCTGACGATCAGGTCGCGCTCGTCGGTGATGGTCGGGATGACGCCCGAGTTGGCGGTGAAGCCGGATTGGAACACCAGTGTCGCGTCGGTGTGCTTGAAGCCGGCCAGCCGGCGCTCGAGGGCCTCATGAAGCTCCATCGTCCCGGCGATGGTGCGCACCGCCCCGGAGCCGACGCCCAGCTCGCGCACGGCGGCCAGGGCGGCGTCCATCAGTCGGGGATGGGTGGCCAGTCCCAGGTAGTTGTTCGATGCGAGGCTGATGACCGGCCGGCCATCCATCGTGGTGCGCGGCTTCTGCGGACCATCCATCACCACCAGCGGCCGATAGAGCGACTGGTCCTGCAGCTCGGTGATGCGCTCGGCAAGGTAGCCGAGCGGGTCGGTGCGCGTGGACGTGGCCATCTCAGTCCTCCTGTGGCAGCAGCACGACCTTGCCGGCATGGCCCGACGCCACCAGCTCGAACGCCTCGGCGTAGCGGCTGAGTGGCAGGCGGTGGGTGATGATGGGCGTCAGGTCAAGCCCCTCGGAAAGCAGCGCCGTGGTGCGGTACCAGGTCTCGAACAGGCGACGACCGGTGATGCCGTAGACGCGGATGCCTTTGAAGATGACGTCACGTGACAGGTCGACGGTCACCGGCTGGGTATGAGTGCCCAATAGCGAGAGGCGGCCGCCGTTGGTCAGCGCCGCCAGTCCCTGCTGGAACGCCGGCCCCGCGCCGGACATCTCGAGCACCACATCCACGCCGTTGCCATCGGTCTCGGATCGCAGTCGGGCGACGACATCGTCTCGGGCGTCCAGGCACAGGTCGGCGCCCATCACTCGCGCCAGTCCCAACCGCTCCTGGTTGACGTCCGTGGCGAAGACCCGGGCCGCTCCACCCGCGCGCGCGACGGCGACGGCCATCACGCCGATGGGCCCGCAGCCAAGGACGGCTACGGTGCGGTCCTTGATCTGGTCGACGAATGCGGCATGGACGGCGTTACCCAATGGCTCCTGAAGGCAGGCGATCTCCGGGGCCAGATCACCGGCCGGCCAGGCGTTCTGCTCGGGTATGACCACATACTCGGCGAAGGAGCCTGGCAGATGGACTCCCAGGATGCGCATGTTCTGACAGACATGAGCGCGCCCGGTTCGGCATTGGTAGCAGGTGCCGTCGACCATGTGTGTCTCGACAGCCACCCGCTCGCCCAGCCCGACGGTGCTCGCCCCAGGCCCCTGACCGACCACGATACCCGCCATCTCGTGACCGAAGGTCATCGGCAGCGGCCCGACGTTCTCCTCCGCCCACGGATCCCATCGCTCTATATGCAGGTCAGTGCCGCACAGACTGGTGGCCTCCACGCGGACCAGCAGTTCGTTCCGGCCCGGCTCCGGCACCGGCACTTCGGCGAGCGCGGCCCCTGGCCCACGAGCCACCTTGATGAGCGCTCGCATCGTCGTCCCCGCCGGTCTGGCGGGGGGCGCATCGACGCGAGCGCTCGTGGTCACGGCCGGCCGGTCGTCAGCAAGCGCCGCGCTCGGGCGCTTGGCCGCTGTCTACCCATTGCTCGTAGAAGACCACGGCCCCGTCAGCGTCCCAGGTGTCCGCCAGCAGTGCCCTATCCCAAGCCAGGATGGCGAACTTGGTGGTCATCTGGTCGAATCGGAGCGCTACGACCTTGTTCGGTATCGACGGACACGAGCCAGCAAAGGTACTGGGCGGTGCGGTCTCGACGAAGCGGCGCACTTCGGCGAGATCATCCTGGGTCACACCGTCCACTCCGCCTCGGTACGCGACCACGATGGAGCCATGCTCGAGGTTGTGCACCCAGCCGCCCGGCCGGGCAGCGGACTCGGGTCCATAGAAGCCCTGACGGATGGGCGCCTGGGCGCCGACCACATAGTGGGTGCCCGATGTGGGCGGGCAGAAGGCGTAGTCCACGCTGGTCCCAGCTGGAACGTGCATCTGGCCCAGGTCCGTCGTCTGGAAGCCAGCCAGTCCCGACGGACTGGGCACGGCCGTAGCGCTCGCCGAAGGCGCCCCGCTGGCACCCGCGGAGGGTGAGGCGACCGACCCGCTGGGGAGGGCGGACCCGCTGGGTGCGACCGAGCCGCTGGGTGCGACCGAGCCGCTTGGTTGAGCGGAGCCGCCGGGGACCGAGGGACCCGCCGAGCTGGATGGCGAGGCGCCGCTGGAAGGTGATGCGGAGCCCGATGGCTCGGCCGACGCGGATGGCGATGGGTCGGCGGTCGGCGTTTGCCGGAAGGTTGGCGCAGCTGTCGGGACCGGGACCGATGGGCCAGGAGTCATGAGCGAGTCGCAGGTATAGGCGGCAGCGTTGGCACCTTGTTGGAAGACCACGAAACCGATGATGCCGACACCAAAAAGGGCGAAGACCACCAGCAGGATGGCCCGATATCGATCGAAGAAGCTGCGCTCCTCGACGTGCCGGGTGCGCGTGGTCCGACGCGTCGGTCGGGCAGTGGTCGCCCGCGTCAGGGCCGTCGAGCGCTGGCCCGAGGGCTTGGGTTCGCCGGCTCCAGCCAAGGCTGCCCTGTCTGTCTGGGTCGGGATGGCATCGCCGCTCGGTCGGCCAGGTGGCGTGCTCGGCCGGACAGGGCGCCCTGCGGGCCCTCGGCTACGACGGGGACGTTTGCTCACGAAGGACCTCTCGATGGCGAGATTCTGGGACGGTCACGGTCGATCGAACCAAGATCTCACGCTTGGCCTCAGCAGCGCCCAGAAGACGAGCACCACCACGATCCCCGCCGCCATGGCTCCCGGCAGACCGGCCGGAGAGAAGTAGAGCAGCGGCACGAGCGGGAGGCTGAGGGTCGCGAGACCCACCGCCAGAGGGTAGGCAGCCTGCTTGCGCTGAAGGACAAGCGTAAGCGTGAACACCAAGTATGCGAGTAGAAGCATCCAGACCACGCCGATGGGCGAGATCGGTGCTTCCACGGCCTGGGCCACGATGAGCGGGAGGGTCACCCCGACGGCGGCCAGAAGCAGGAAGCCGTATGTAAGCAGGATGCGCACGCCCACCGGCATGCTCCTTAGGACCTGGAACACGCCCGCGATTCTGCCACGGACCTGCCGACCGACCTCCAGCCGGTCGCTCGGCCACCTCCAGCTGCCCATTCTTCCGCTCAGCGGCCCGCCCGGCTGATCGTCCGCTGGGCGAGCAGCCCGACCGACGAGAGGCACCTTCCCCACCCCGCCGCCCGCGCCGCCCGGCTTCCGCCGGCCGATCGTCCGCCCAGCGAGCAGCCCGACCGACGAGAGGCACGCTCCCCACCCAGCCGCCTGCACCGCTCGGCTTCCACCGGCTGATCGTCCGTCCAGCGAGCAGCCTAACCGACGAGAGGTACGTTCCCACGCCCGCTGCCCACACCGCCGGTCCGATCGTCCGCCCAGCGAACAGCGGCCCAGCGAGCAGCGGCCCAGCGAGCAGCTGCCCAGCGAGCAGCCCGACCGATGAGCTCGCGGCCGCCCGTAGCATCGCCTGGTCCACGCGCCACGGTTCGTCGCGGGCCGAGGTATAACGGAGGTACCAACGAACTGTAGGGGGACGCATGACCAGCGAACGACCAGCGACACTGTCGATGTACGTCTGCTGCAAGGATCCGGCAGCCGCTACCGAGTGGCTATGCCGCGTCATCGGGTTCGAGAAGGTCATCGAGTTCCGGGATGAGCAGGGCGGTATCGCCCATGCCGAGCTGCGCTTGGGCGACGCGGTGATCATGATCCAGACGGACCATGAGGGATACGACGTCGCGCGTGCCATCAACGGCGCCACCGGACGCGGCCCGATCATCACGCTGGCGTCGGATGAGGCTGTCCGGGCTATGCACGAGACGGCGGTAGCGGCTGTGGGACATCACTGATCGCGCCCGAGGAAACGGCCTGGGGCGATCTCCACTGCGAGATCCTCGACCCGGACGGGTTCCAGTGGTCGTTCGGCACGTGCCAGCCAGGAACAGTGAGTTGCTAGGCACGCAAAGGGGGCAAGCCGAGGAACGATGCTGACCCATCGATCACGGTGACCGTCGACACGCCGCACTGGGTGCACGACGCGGTCTTCTACCAGATCTTTCCTGATCGATTTGCCCGTTCGGAGCGCGTGCCCAAGCCGGGCTCCCTGGAGCCTTGGGACGCACCGCCGACCACCCATGGCTTCAAGGGCGGCGACCTGCTCGGGATAGTCGACCGCTTGGATGACCTAGTCGACCTGGGCATCACCGCCCTCTATCTGAACCCGATCTTCAGTTCGGCTGCCAACCACCGCTACCACACCGATGACTACGAGCACGTCGACCCGCTGCTCGGTGGTGATGCCGCCCTGCGCGAGCTGCTGGACGCGTGTCACGAGCGCGCCATGAAGGTCATCCTGGATGGAGTCTTCAACCACTCCGGTCGCGGCTGGCTGCCCTTCCATCACGTGATGGAGAACGGCATGTCATCACCATATCGGGACTGGTTCTACCTCGATCCACATCGGCTGGATCAGGGTCGCGCGCTGCAGGCTTATCCGAGCGAAGAACTCGTTGCTGCGATGCGCGATATGGCTTCGACCGAGAGATTGGCGTCTGGTCTGGCATCCGAACGGATGCTCGGCTACCGGAGCTGGTGGGATCTGCCAGCCCTGCCCAAGATCAACGTCGACCATCCGCCAGCGCGTGCCCATCTGCTCGATATCGCCCAGCGCTGGCTGCGTTTCGGTGCCGACGGATGGAGACTGGATGTGCCCGCCGAGGTCGACCAGGGTTTCTGGCGCGAGTTCCGCCAACGATGCAACGAGGTGGCTCCGGAAGCCTATCTAGTGGGCGAGATCTGGCAGGTTCGACCCGACTGGACATCGGATGAGCTCTTCGGGGCACTCATGAACTACCCGCTGGCGGAGGCGCTTATCGGTTATTGCGGGGGCACGTCGATCGACTGGGGTCTGGTGGCGGGACAGGATCAGTACCGCGCGACGATACGGATGCTCGATGGGCCGGCCTTCGGCGGTGAGCTGGAACGGCTGATGGCC
>JACCYW010000074.1 GCA_013696275.1 Chloroflexota bacterium
CTCGCGGCGCAGCGCTTCCTGGCCAGACTGGGGACGGTCGATGGACAGGAGTCGATGGCCCGACTGACCGGTCACTACAAGCACGGCGACGAAGGTACCGCCCAGGCGCATCCGCGCAACCGGTGAACTGGTCTCAGCATCCACCACTCCGCCGTAGCGCCAGGCGCGAACCCGAAGATCCCGTCACTTGGTCAAGCGCTACCGGGATCGATGGTCGCAGCGAGCGCGGCCTCCAGGATGGGATGGCGGAAGCGGAAGCCGTGATCCAAGGCGACGCCCGGCCAGACACGGCGGCTGCCCTGGACCAGGGTCTGCTGCTCGCCCAGCGCCAGGTGGACGAGGGACGCCGGTAGACGCAGGCGGGTCGGGCGCCGCAGTCGATGTGCCAGTGCGCCTACGAAGTGGGCCTCCCGGCGTGGGTCGGGTGCGGGCCATCGCTGCTACCCACAAGAGGAGGCCAACTCGAATCGCTACCATCATGTAGCTAGGCCCAGGCTGGTCTTGACACAAGGTCCGGAACAGTTCCGGATCGACGGTGGGACCAGCGCGGCCAGAGCGAGCGGACGCGTCAGATAGAGCGAGTGGTGGAGATGGGGGAGAGTCGAACTCCCCGTCCAGAACCTTCAGCCGAAGACCAGCTACGAGCGTGTCCGATGGTTTGTCGTCATCCTCCCGAGCCGGCATCGGCACCGTCCGTGGGAGGACCAGTCACGTCCCCTTGCGGGCTTTGCTCCGACTTACGCGACGCTAGGCTGGAGCGCACCCCCGCTGCATGACGCTTCCACAGCCCGCGGGGGCGAGGCTGCTTCCACGCTCACCTTACGGCCTTAGGCCGCGAGGGCGAGAGAAGGCTGGCGGTTGCCAGTTACTTCAGTTTGCCGCCTGATTAACGAGGCCTGACGGCACCTCGGCTCGCGTTCCTCGGGGTTCGGGCCCTGTCGAGACCACACATCCCCACGAAGGCGCCCATGATAGCAGGGTCCGTCATGGATGGTCCGGAGAGTCACGGCGGGTGGAGTGGTTCGCCGTCCGCGCGACGACGGTCGGGTCTAAGCCGCCGCGGGTCGGGTGCTCGATGAGTGCGCCGGGGACGCTTGGCGAGTCCTGGCCCGTAGCCAAAGAACAGGTAGAGCGAATCGTCCGCCTTCAGGAGCCGCTTGATCAGGTCGAGCTCTTTGGTCGCCGAGCCGACCCAGAACAGGTTGACGTTCATGGCCAGGATCTTGTCGAAGCGTCGCCCACCCCGTAGGACGTCGGTCGGTCGCACATCCTCCAGGGTCATGGTCACGAATGCGGCCCGCCCGGAGGACACGTGATGAGCGTTGCGCTTCTGCGCTCGATCGATAGCGGTAGCCGACCGATCGATGGCCACGATCGCCCCTCCGCGCAGCTTCTCGCTGATCGCCCCGACCGCCACACCGGGACCGCAGCCGATCTCCAGCAGCTGATCATCTGGACCCGGAGCCATGAGCTCGACGGCCCAGTTGATGCGTTCCGGTACGGGCTGTCGGGTGGTCACCCTTGGCTGCAGTTCGAGAGCCCGGTCATCCCGCTAGCGGCGGCCGCGATGCGCCTCAGCCAGTTCGCGTTCCATCTCCCGCCGCTGGTCGCGGTCGGCGATGGCGCGACGCTTGTCGTGGAGTTGCTTGCCGCGCGCCAGGCCCAGCTCCAGCTTGGCGCGGCCGCGGGAGGTGATGTACAGCCGCAGCGGCACGATGGTCAGACCCTTGGCGCCGGCCCGTCCTGCCAGTCGGTCGATCTCCATCCGGTGGAGGAGCAACTTGCGGTCCCGACGCGGCTCATGGTTGTTACGGTTGCCGCCCGCCCATGGCGCGATGTGGGCTCCGACCAGCCAGGCCTCGTTGCGCTCGATCCGGGCGTAGGCATCCTGGAGGTTGGCCTTGCCGTCGCGGATGCTCTTGATCTCTGTCCCGCTCAGCACGATGCCAGCCTCGAAGGTCTCCTCGATGCTGTACTCGTAGCGAGCCTTTCGATTGATGGCGACCGTCTCAGCCATCTGCCGTTCCTCTCCCGGACGCACGAACGCCGGCCCTTGGTGGGCCGGCGTCTCGTGGCTGCTTCACCACCCGGTGGGTCCAGCGACTTAGCGCGAACCCTCCGAGGTGGTGCAGCGACGCTTACTGTCGATCACTGCACATCACCTCCTTTCGTCCGAGGCGGACGATACCACATCACGCGGGACGATCGGAAGTCCCCTATCAAGCCGCCAGGAGCACCCGCGCACCGGTCTCGGTGGTCAACAGATCGAGCGCCCGTTCCAGCTGTGGGTCCGTACCGTCGGCCGGATCGGGCGCGGCGACGACCACATCTGGCGTAACGCCCGTGCCGTGGATCCAGGTCTTGTCCGGCGTGAGCCACTTGAACACGGAGAGCCTGAAGCCGCCGGCCGCTCCCCCGTTCAGCTCATGCCACTGCTGGATGGTGCCCTTGCCGAAGGTCGACGTACCGACGAGCGTGGCCCGGCCGGTGTCCTGCAGAGCTCCGGCGACGATCTCACTGGCACTGGCCGAGCCGCCGTTGACCAGGAGCACCAGCTCGACGCTCGCGTCGGTGGCTACCCCGCCCGGATCGGCATCGACCGCGCGCTGGGTCCCATCAGCTGATTCCTCCCAGTAGATCGGGCCTTGCCCTATGAACTGGCTGGCGATCCGATGAGCTGCCTCCACGAAGCCGCCCGGATCATCGCGTAGGTCGAGGATGATCTTGTCCAGCCCCTGCTCCTCGACCAGTGTGGTGAGGCTCTCGACCAACTCATCGGCCGCACCGGCGCTGAAGCCATCGAGCTTGAGATAGCCGACCTGGCCGTCGGCGAGCAGTTCCGTGGTCACCTGTTCGGTCAGGATCACGTCGCGCACGATGGTCAGCACGAGTCGCCGGCCGTCACGTTCCAGGCCCAGAGCCACCGGGCTGCCCTTGGGTCCGCGTATTTGGTCGACGGTCGTCTGGACGGTCCCGCCCTCCACCCCTTCGCCGTCCACCGTCAGCACGATGTCGCCCGCCATCAGGCCGGCCGCCAGGGCCGGCGACTTACGCAGGACGTGCTTGACCACGAGCCGGCACGTATCAGACAACGTCTCGCACGCTGCGCCCTGTGCGATTTCCGCTGCCAGCTCGGCGCCGATGCCCTCGAACTCACCCGAGATCGCCGACAGGCTCTGGCGATACTGCTCCGAGGTCATGTAGCTCGAGTAGGGGTCACCAAGCGCTTGGAAGACGCCCTGGATGGCTCCTTCCACCAGCACCTGGGACTCGTACTCGCCGACATACTCGGCCGTCACCTTGTTCCAGGCCTCCCAGAACGGCTCGAACAGCCCCTGGTCCTGGGCACTCGTGCCGGGCGTGAAGGACTGTTGGGCACCGAGCGTGAAACCGGACATGAACAGCGCACCGCCGGACATGGCGGCGACGATGAAGAGGGCGACATAGAGCGGTGCTCGACTGCCGACCGGCCGGTCCGCATCGACGCGGGCCGTTTCCGGCGGCTGACCAGCCAGCGGGGCATCATGCCCGGGCTCCCTCGCGGCGGGAGGCATCGGTTCCATCATCGGTCGTAGGTCTCCAAGGTGACGGTGAGTCTGTACAGGTCGATGCCCGGCGTCCTTGTGCCGGAAAGATGGATCGTCTCACCCGAATCTACGCTGCCATCCGAAACGTGGACCAGACTCGAGGGGAGTCAGCGTGCTTGTGGGCTGCCCAGATAAGCGCGCACCGAGATCCAGGCCCCCAGGCCGCCCAGCATCACGCCAACACCGCTGATGACCAGGATCAGGTCGGTGGCCAGGCGGCCACCGGATGCCACCGGCAGGTCGACGGCGATGATGCCGGCCAACTGGCTGATCGGGCCGGCCGCCAGCGATAGCAGCCCGAGGGTGACCAGCGCTCCCAGCGCGCCGATGATGACCCCCTCGAAGATGAGCGGCCAGCGCACGAACGCGTCGGACGCACCCACCAGGCGCATGATCTCGATCTCATCCGAGCGCGACATGACCGCCATGCGGATGCTGTTGACCACGATCAGCAGGACGGTCAGCCCGACGAGGGCGATGATGATGAGACCGACTACGCGCAGCCAGGAGGTGATCGACACGAGGCGATCGACGCTCGACTGCTGATCGACGATCCGGCTGACCACCCCCGCCGGGCTGGCCAGTGTCTGGCGCACTGACCCGAACGACTTCGGGTCACGAAGTCTGACCACCAGTTGGGCGGGCAACGGGTTGGCGCCCACCACTTCGGTCAGATCCTCGTGCCCGCCGGCCGCCAGCTGCGCACGAAAGCGGCGCAGTGCTTCGTCCTTGCTGACGTAGCTCACCTGCGCGACCTCGGGTAACGCGGTCAGCTGACGGGTCAGTTCCTCGACCCGTTCCTGGGCCACGCCATCGAAGAGCTCGGCGCGCATCTCGACCCGGCTCTCGATGAGCGCAAGCCCGGCCTGCATCCCCGACAGGATGATCATCAGGCTGGCCAGCAGGACGAGCATCAGGACCATGGTGATGGTTGCCGCCAGGCTCATGACCCGGTTTCGCCACAGGCCCTCGGCCGCGCGACGGGCGGCGAAGGCAAGGAAACCGATCATCGGTCAGTGGCTCCCGTGGTAGCCACCGACGGCATCACGTACGACGCGACCTTCATCGAGCGCCACGACCCGCTTGCGCAACGCCGTCACGACCTCCGCGTTATGGGTCGCCATCAGGACGGTCGTGCCCAGGTCGTTGATGTGGAGGAGCAGCCGGATGATCTCCCAGCTGATGAGCGGGTCAAGGTTGCCGGTCGGCTCGTCGGCGATGAAGACCCGTGGCTGATGGACCATGGCTCGTGCGATGGCGGTCCGCTGCTGCTCACCGCCCGACAGCTGGGCTGGCCTTTGCTCCGCCTGGGCGGTCAGGCCGACCAGCTCCAGGACTCGGTCGACCGCGGTCGACACGAGCCTGCGCGGGGAACCCGTGACCTCCAGCGCGAAGGCTACGTTCTCGCGCACGGTCTTGCGCGGCAGCAGCTTGAAGTCCTGGAAGACCGTGCCGATATGGCGACGCAGTCGCGGGACATCACGACTCCGCATGGCGCTGACCTCGTAGGACCCGACTCGTATCAGCCCCGTGGTCGGCAGCTCGTCGCGCAGCAGCAGTCTGATGAGCGTGCTCTTGCCGGCCCCCGAGGGACCGACCAGGAAGACGAAATCGCCGGCCGGTATGGTGAGATCGACCTCGGCCAGCGCCTGGCGGCCGTTGGCGTAGACCTTGCTGACGTCTCGGAGGTCCACCGCTGGGCGCGGCTTCGCATCTGGCGCATGGGCCTCATCGAGCACCGCGATCACAGCACCGCGTAGTTGGCCGGGATGTAGCGGTCCCAGGCAGGCCCTTGCCCGGTCGCTGCGTAGATGACGGCATGCTCATCGATGCGCAGGCCGGCGCCGAAGAGCGGTACCAGCGCCGGGCTGGGTCCGGGCACGAAGACCTGCCACGCCTGCGGTGCCTCGATGGAGGCCGACAGTCGCGCCACGATGGGAGCCAGCTGGTTGGGATCGGTCACCGCGACCGGTCCCAGGCGGCCTGACCGGTGGACGTAGCCGTACCCGATGGCCTCATCGGAGGCGGATCGACGAAAGAGATAGCCCTGACGTTGGGCGTGGTGCCAGAAGCGATGATCGACCCCATGCGCGTAGCCGAGCACGGCTCGATCGATGCGGTCCAGCTGGGCTGCGTCGGCGGCATGGGCCGGTGCTTCGGACTCGGCCAATGGCTGCATCTCCAGTGCTCCTGGCAGCTGTCCGCCGCCCGACGCCGGCCAGCTTTGGTCGAGCCGACCGCGTAGAGCAAAGAGCGGCACGCGTGGCAGCATCCCGTAACGGGCATAGAGGCCCAGCGAGATGGGCTGTGTCGACTCCGCGCAGACGGCCAACGTCAGCCCTGCCCGGGGACCGCTTGGCGCGAGCTCGGAGACGTCTGGCGCCAGGCAGGCATCGACCAGCCGACGTCCCAGGCCGCTGCCCTGCGACTCGGGCCGCACGAACAAAAAGGCCAGGAACCAGGCGTGCTCGCGGCGATGGGCAAGGCCGAAAGCGGCCAGCCCCGGTGACCCTCCCTCGGCCACCCAGGTCCGGCCCGGGTCGGTTTCGATGAGGTGCTGGAAGAGCCCTGCCAGAGACACCGGATCCCGCGGCCACGGCGGCTGGCCGTTCCTGGCTGCCAGATCGTCGCCGGCCGCGTAGAAGACCTCCAGGCAGGCAGGCACGTCGTTCGGCGTGGCGGGGCGGAGGCTGACGGCGGCGGTCACGCAGCGGGGTGCTCGGGATCCGGTCCCGTACTCTGCTCGGTAGCGACGCGCTCCAACTCGGCGAGCATGAAGCGGTCCAGGTCGCCATCCAGTACGCCGGCCGTGTCGCTGGTCTCCACCTCGGTGCGGTGATCCTTGACCATCTGATAGGGATGGACCACATAGGATCGGATCTGATTTCCCCAGCCAGCTTCCACGTGGACACCCTTCAGCTCGATCCGCTCCAGTTCGCGCTCGGCCAGCTTCCGCTCCAGCAGACGGGCGCGCAGTATCTTCATCGCCAGCTCGCGGTTCTGGTGCTGTGAGCGCTCGTTCTGGCTCTGGGCCGCGATCCCGGTCGGGATGTGCGTGATGCGTACTGCAGAGTCGGTCTTGTTGACATGCTGACCACCAGCGCCCTGGGCTCGGAACGTGTCGATCTTCAACTCGTCGTCGGGGATCTCCCCGACCTCCACATCGTCCTCCACCTCGGGTAACACCTCCACCAGCGCGAAGGTCGTGTGGCGCCGCTTCTGGGCGTCGAAGGGGCTGATTCGGACGAGCCGATGGACGCCCCGCTCGGCGCGCATGAAGCCGTAAGCGTTACGGCCATCGATGCCGAGCGTCACGCTCTTGATGCCGCCGCCCTCTCCTTCGAGACGGTCCAGGATCTCCGAGCCGTAGCGATGACGTTCTGCCCACCGGAGGTACATGCGCTGGAGCATCTCCGCCCAGTCGGTGGCCTCCATGCCACCTGCGCCGGCCGATATCGACAGGATGGCACCACGTTCGTCGTAATCGCCCGAGAAGAGCAGGCTGGTGCGCATCCGTTCGTAGTCAGAGATGAGCTCGGCCGCTTCACGCTCCAGGCCGGCGCGGAG